>JAILCK010000017.1 GCA_024680435.1 Lachnospiraceae bacterium | reverse complement strand
TACAACTTCGAAAGGAAGGCAGGTATCTGCCATGTAAATCATATCAAGAATGAGCTGCTCAAACTTACAGCCGTTAGGCTCTTCAGGCTTGATTTCATTGCCCTTTTCATCGATGTAAGGAATCTTCTTTTCAACTACGTGATAAGAAAGGGAATTGTTAACTATCTTTTCTGTTTCAGCCACGTTAAATAAGTAGTTTAAGATAACGCCGAAGTTATAAACTCTTTCGCCTCTTTCATCCACTTCATCTCTCATTTCATCCGTAAGCTCATAATACTCAACGATTGAGGGATGGCCGTCTTCAAGGCACATAACACCAAGCTTTTCATCGGGAGCGTTCTTTCTTACAACCTTTGCTCCGATTGATTTCTTTTCAATGATTGTGGCACCCACAAATACGGGGTCACAAATCTTTTGAAGCACGTTATCAACGGCAAATACGTTAAGCCATTCGATCCCGTTTTTATTGATAACATCCATAAGGCCCGCTCTTATCATTGACAAGAACCATCCGCCGTTACCGTTTGGAGAAACAGCTACCTTATCTTTTCTTTCAAGTAAAATCTTTCCTTCGTAACTGCAGCAAGCAGCCATTTCCTGCTTAAAGAAATGAACGTATTCTTCAGGGTATCCGAAGTAGTTCTTTTCTTTAAAGAACTTTGTGGTGGAATCGTAGTTTAAATCACTTGTCATTACAAAAAGGTGAATGTAGCTTCCGATTTCTTTAACCACATCTGTTAAGTTGTTGATAAGGCACTGAAAAATGAAAAGTTCACGAGTGATACCAACGTTGTACATACCCTTAGGATCGTTAGATCCAAGTCTTGTTCCCATGCCACCCGCAAGTAAAACCGCACCAACTTTCCCATCCTTTAGTGCCTTTACTCCGGTTTCTTTGTACACATCTTTCTTTGCATTGATTTTTTCAAGGTCCAAAGCTTCCAAAGGAGTGATTTTTCCTCTCTTTAAACCTTTACCTCTGTTTTTAAGTTCGTCCAAAACAGAGAAGTCAATGCTTTCGATTTGTTCGTAAAGCGCTTTCTTTTGGGCATCAGAAAGCTCGGACTCGAATCTCAAAAGCTGAGACTGTCCGATTGACTCAAGTTTTTCTTTCAAATTCATAATTCTCTCTCTACCTCTTTTTAAAAATGATCGTAGCAGATTTCCTCTGCCATCTTCTGTGCCCTTTCCTTCCCATCAATTGCTTCGATTATTTTCAAAGCAAAGGAAACAGCACATCCGGCGGATCTGCCCGTGATGATGTTTTGATCGAGCACGGCTTCTTCGTTTACAACCGTCGCACCGATACACTTGTCCTCAAATCCGGGGAAGCATGTAACCTTCTTACCCTTAAGCACGCCCGCTTTGCCCAAAATAGAAGGGGACGCACAAATAGCCGCAAGAAACTTACCTTCTTCGTTGAACTTGGAAATGTATTTCATGAGTAAATCGCATTTTTCGAGATTCTTATGGCCCGCACCGCCCGGTAACACGAGCATGTCGTAAGTCTTAAACCAGACTTCATCCACCACAAAATCTGTCTTTACGATGATCGAATGGGCACCGCCCACGTGATGAGAATGACTCACAGATACGGTCTCAACGTCATATCCTGCACGTCTTAAAATGTCAACTGCAGTAAGCGCCTCAACCTCTTCGAATCTTTCCCCAAAGAAAACTCCGATTCTCATAAATTGTAACCTCCCGCGCATAATCCGCTTATAAGGTAAATTATACTTAATTTGGTCTGTTTTTACCATATGTGATATACTCTTTTTATAAAAAAATTAAGTAATTAGGGAGCAAACATGGGAGTTGAAATAGAAAGAAAATTTCTTGTTGATTTAAAAGACATAGACTATAAAAAGTACCCTTGCTTAAGCCTTGAGCAGGGATATCTTGCCACAAAGCCTGTAGTCAGAGTGCGAAAAGAAAACGACACGTATTATTTAACTTACAAGGGCAAGGGTTCACTCTCTCGCGAAGAGTACAACCTTCCCCTCACAAAAGAAAGCTACGAGCACTTACTTGC
>JAILCK010000006.1 GCA_024680435.1 Lachnospiraceae bacterium | reverse complement strand
CCGGGTCGCCTTGGAATGAGACTCGACAGGATTCGAACATGTGATGAACAATTTCGTATGTATGACCTTATAAAGGAGGGTAAAATGAAAGCGGATTACAAAAATTGGATGCCAAAAGGAATGGTAATGGGAAGCGGTTGTGGAGCGGCAGTGCTCTTGGTAGGAAGCATTGTATTTTCGCTGGTTCCGATTGCAGAGCCGGTTAAAAAGGTTCTTGTGCCAATATTGGTTGTATTAACGGCCTTTTTTGCACTTGTTACTGTCTGGATGTTTCTTATGCACAGAGCCTTTTCGTATAACGGAAAAAGAAAGTTGTCAAAGCAGATAATAGAGGGAGTCGCATCATACGTGAAACTTCCCGATGGTGGAAAAGGTCTTGATGTCGGTTGCGGAAGCGGAGCATTAACCATAGCTTGCGCCAAAAGAAACCCAAAGGCTTCTTTTACCGGAATAGACAGGTGGGGCAAAGAATATGCTTCCTTTAGCAAGACTTTGTGCGAGAATAACTCTAAAGCTGAAGGCGTTGATAATACTTCTTTTATGCAGGGTGATGCCGTTAAGCTTCCATTTGAAGATGAGACATTTGATGCGGTAACCAGCAATTACGTATATCACAATATTCCGAGCAAAGACAGGCAGGCAATTCTTCTTGAAACATTGCGTACCCTGAAGAAGGGCGGCACCTTTGCTATACATGATATCATGTCAAAGATGAAATACGGAGATATGCAGCAGTTTGTGAAGAAACTAAAAGACATGGGATATTCCGAAGTTAAATTGGTGGATACTACAAACGGAATGTTTATGAGTAAATGGGAATCATCTTGGATGGGGCTTTCCGGTTCAGCTATCTTAATGGGAAAGAAATAAATATGTGGATTGAAAAATGGCAAGTTTATGAACAAGAAATATATTTCGCGTAAAATGATCTCTCAAAGTCGATTCAGAGATCTGTATAAAGAATGGGATGAGGAAGACAGGGCGCTTCTGATCGACAAGATGGATGATTTGATACGAGAGAACTATCAATATACAGACTCTAAGAATTACGGCTTTTTGTGTAATCTTATTACAGCCCTTGCCATCGTTTATGTGCTTGAAAGTAAGGGCATGCCGAGAAAAGAGGCAGAGCAGTATACAGCCAATGCTATGTATAAGTTCATAGAACCGCAGATTGAATCTATGAAGAAGCTTGCGAGCCATGGTTGGTTTGTCCGTATGCTCAAGGTTACTATGCCGTATAGATTTAAGAGGATGCTTGGCTATGGCTGGGAAGTAGAGTTTCCCAAGTGTGGCAAAGATGAGTTTTCCATGATTACGCATAAGTGCATTTTCCGTCAGATATTTGAAAAATACGGTATGGCTGAGATGACTGCGATATTCTGCAAGGTTGATGATATTTTATACAGTAATCTGCCTCGTGCGGATTTTCTCTATACGCAGCAGATAGGAACCGGAGGGACTATGTGCGATTATACATTCAGAAGAAAATAGCTTACGGGATTGACACTACTACGCATACGTAGTATTAAGAGAAGATAGAGGTCTGATGTCGGTAGTGTTGAATAACTGATATACGATGTTAAGTAGGAGCAATATGATAATACAAGAAGTTAATTTGAATGACCGGGTTCTTTCTACCTTGATTCGTCTATCCGAAGATTGGACGGCTGAGGAAAGCTGTTATGGGTATCGCCCCAATGATAAATCCGATATTGAGGGAAACAGAATCTTTTTAGCCAAAGAAAATGAAGATGTGGTAGGCTATCTTTTCGGCAAAGTCTATCCCTCAAAAAGCATGAAATCCATCATGCCCGAGGGCACACCATATTTCGAAGTTGAAGAATTATACGTGGTTCCGAAGAAACGCTCACAAGGCATTGGGGAGAAGCTCTTTAAATACGCAGAAAACGCAGTTAAGGATGAGGCCGAGTACATGGTCCTTAGTACTGCCACCAAGAACTGGAAAGCGATATTCCATTTCTACATCGATGAGCTTGACATGACATTCTGGAGCGCTAGGCTTTTTAAGAAAATAGGAGCGGATTAAGCATAAAGAGGATGGAGGATTGCATACAAGCATTCCTTCATATTTTTATAAAAAAATAGTTGACAAACGCAACTAATGCGAATATCATCTATCAAAAGGAGAAAGAAACCATGGACAAAATACAACAGTTTCGTGAATATACAAGAGAACTTGAATGCCATCTTGATAATATGAATAAAACGGATTGCTGCCAGTGTAGCGTTAGCAAGGCAGAGTGTTTCTTGGTGGTAGAAATCGGAAGGAAACCCGGAATCTGCATTAAAGAATTGGCGAGCATTTTAAAGATAGATAAAAGCGGAGTAAGCCGAAGTGTTGAGGAACTTGTGAAAAAAGGGTTTGTCACAAGGGAAAGCTCGAAGACTGACAGGCGAAGCGTTGTATTGAAACTTACTGAGAGCGGACAGTCCAGATTTGAAAAAATAGAAAAGGACATGTACGCAGAGTTTGGAAAGGTATTTTCCGTGATTGAAAAGAGCGATAGAGACAAAGTCTTAGAGGCTTTGAAAATATATAATGAGGCATGCAGAAAGGTAGAAGAAAATATTGTTTAAAGTAAAAGAATCAAAAGATTACGAAGTAATAAAAGGCTTATTTAAAGAATACTCTCAGATTAAAGGCGCCGAAGGCTGCTTTGTTTCTTTTGACAAAGAAATATCTGATTTGGGCGGATTTTATGCAGGCGGAGCGATACTTCTGGGCTTTGAAGATGAGATTCCGATTGCTTGCATTGCCATAAGAAAAATAGATAATAATAAATGTGAAGGAAAACGCTTGTTTATTAAGCCTGAGTACAGAGGCAAGGGCTACGCCAGGAAAATGATGAATGCCATGCTTGAAGAGGCAAAGAAACTTGGCTTTAAAAAGCTTGTCTTTACCACAAGGCCTGAAGTCATGGCTATTGGCTATGGCTTATACAAAAGAATGGGCTTTGAAGAGCTTAAATGCGAGGACGGGGTTGCTTTAATGAGAATGATTTTATAAAGAAACCGGAATAAAGAAGCAATATTTGAAGAGCTAGGCTTTTTAGGAAGAAATGAGAGGACTGCAGTCTATAGATGAGAAAAACACTTGTAAAAGAAGCGAAGGAGGGATAGAATTTTTTTAAGATACGGTTAGCCTCGGCTAACGGGAGGAGCGGTTATTATGATGAAATATAAAGGAACATTTATAAAGCTGTTTCCAATTATGCTAAGAAAGTATATGAATGAGCAGTTTGGGAAGGACGTAACAAAAAAAGCCATAAAAGGAGCACCGCGAATATATAGAGAG
>JAILCK010000367.1 GCA_024680435.1 Lachnospiraceae bacterium | reverse complement strand
GTCACTTCGCCGTTTACAAAAACAAGAATATCTTCTATATAGTTGGTTACCTTGAATGCAGAATTTACCTTAGAATAAGGAATAATGCTTATGGTAGTTGACCCAAACTTTGCCGTAAAAGACATGTTGCTTGCATTCTTTTCAGTAAGGTCGGCATTGTCTGAATCTATAGTCATATCAAAGCGCTCTAAAGAGCTCTCTTTTTCCCGAATCCATTCGTCAAAAGAAAGCGTCTTTGATTTAAGTTCTTTTTGATATTTTTCCCCTGCACTCTTAATTAAACTTTTCTTTACAAGTTCCTTAACCATTTCTCTTCTCTCAATTGAAAATCACAGTTACTAACCCCATTTTATTTCACTGTGAAGTTAAAAAAACTTCTTTATATTAGAAGTAACGGCCTTTGCCACTTCCGCGTCAAGCCTTGTAACTTCAAATTCCACATAAAGAAACGTATCTTCTTCATGCACAAATCCATCTACATTAAAGTAAAAGTTTGGATCAGTAGTATCAAACACAAAAATGTTCTTTCCGATTCTTTTACCATTGCTGAGTAAATACTTCTTTGAATCAACCGGGAAGTCAAGTTCCTCAAGCTTTGCTTCTTTAATTGTAACAATTGAAGGAGCATTTATGGGATCGATTCTCATAATGCTGTTTCCGGCAGCTACGGGAACAAGTGCCTTAGCATGAGTCTCGCTATCATATGCACCCTTAATTGCAAAAGCTGTTTCTTCAGAAAACTTTTCATCTGCATCTGAAGGATATGCCTTTACTTCATAAATATCTTTATCAAGTGTTGAATTCTCTTCAGGATTAATAGGATTGATTAGCTTAACCCCAAGTCTTTCTCTTATTTCAGAAAGGCTTAACCTCTTTCCCGTTACATGCTTTTGAAAGCTTAATTCATCAAGTTCGATTTCTTCCGCCGCTTCTTTTGAAAGAACAAGCTTTTTAAGTATCTCGTCTACATCAAACACTTTCCTTGATTTATCTTCCAAAAGATAACAATAAATGGATCTGTAGGCGCTTTCCCTTATCTTAGTGGATGATTCTTTACACCATTCATAATCAATCAAAGTCCACTCATCTTTATTTACTAAGATATTTGAAAATACCACGTCTATATCCGAAAAATCAAAATCATCATTGTAGCCGACCAAAGAAACATACTTATCAAATAATGAATAAAAGCCTTTTAAGTCATTTTTTTGTAAGCACTTATCCATAAGCTTTGAAAGTTCTGTGCCTTCAACATAATCAAATTCTGCAAAAACAGAATCTATGCCTTCGTTTATAAAGCATTTGTTTATATTAAGTCCGCTTCCTTTATAACGCTCTTTTAATTTCTTTTCATATAAAGAAAGATTTTTAATGTGCTCAATCGAAACTTCACTTAAGGGATATTTCTTTACACATTTTCTCAAACCGTTATCTTCGATTGTGGTGTAGATTGCATACTCAGGGGAACGGTCGTTAGAAAATCTTGCATATTCAATTTCCAAAGAAGGTCCCATTACCAGCAAATAAGAATTTGAATAATATTGGAAGCTTCCGTCCTCACAGGATGCATCAAAAGCATCCTTTTGATTAAACAATTTATATCCGTCTTCAGAAAGGTTATTATCGTTATCAAGAAGTTCTCCCACACGAGGCAATCGCTTGTTAGAAAAAAGCATTTTCATAAAACGATAGTCGGGATAAGGATAATACATCTGGGCTTCATTAAAGCCCGTCACCTTCATAAGCTTTTTAAGGCCTCCGAAAGTAAAGCCTGCTTCAAACTTACCTTCCACACCTTCAAAAGGTTTTGTGTCTTTATCAGGCACAATTCCTGAAAAGCTTCTCATAGAGCAACGGTTATCTGTTATAAAAACCACTCGGCCGTTCTTTTTAAGCAAATTGTGTATGCCCGACAATGCCCTTGCATCCGTTACAATTATCCAGTCAAATAAAGCTTTTTCGCTCTCTAACGCCTGTAAGGCTTCGGAAAGTTTTCCTGAATAGACGGATAATTTCTTGCAATTTGAGAATCTCTCTGCAAGAATCTCTGCATCTGTCGCACAACGCGTTATACACGTTACATTTTCAGTCTTTTCAAGAAATGCACCTGTTATCGCGCCACACTCTGCTTCCGTTTCAAGGATAACATCCCCTTTTTTAATGGGCAACCATCTAACAATATTGCCCCTAATATCCGATAGGTGATAAAGATAATCATACCCTTTTTTCTTAAGCGAAATCGCCTTTTCTTCTATAATCGAGGGATATTCGTACACAGCCCTATCCCTAACGATTGAAAGGAGGTCTGCTTTAAAGGGTTCTTTATTCTCCTCAAAATCACAATCTATTAAGTTTACATTCACTTTACCGATTGTCTTTGTAATCATTCAACCTCTTTTACAGTAATCTTACTGTTCATATCGTAATAACCTACAGTATCTTTATCCGAAATAACTGCAACGCTCATAGCGTAATATAGTCTATGATACACAACAAAGGTATCCATCTGATATCCGGTACATCCAAAGGAAATCAAATACTCGCCACCTTGTAAGTTCATATCCTGAGTGAAGGTGATTTCTAATGTTTTGCCGCCTTCAACGGTCTCAAGGAAGGCTTTTTCAAACATTGTATTGGTGCCGGTTATTTCAACGCCCTTAGGATTTACAAACTTATATGCAAATATGGGCTTATCAACCGTCTTATCAAAGTGCACCTTCATATGTATGGTAAACTCTGAGCCTTT
>JAILCK010000362.1 GCA_024680435.1 Lachnospiraceae bacterium | reverse complement strand
CGCTTTTGTTGTTTGCATCACACTTATTGTTGCCATCTTTGTGGCAAAGCTTGTGGGCTGTTCACTTCCTATGGTGGCAAAACGCCTGGGATTTGACCCGGCTGTAATGGCAAGCCCCTTCATCACCACAATCGTCGATGCGCTTTCGCTTATCGTGTATTTTGCGGTAGCTACAAATATTTTAGGAATATAGATAAATGAACATTGCAAAACTATATGAAAACAAAAGAACCGTTTACTCAATGGAAGTTTTCCCTCCAAAGAAAACGAGCGCGCTTGAGACGGTTTATAACACTCTTTACGGCTTAAGAGGAATCGATGTAGATTACATATCGGTTACCTACGGAGCAGGTGGAAGCAAGCAGCAAAAAGAAAAAACTGCGGAAATAGCTTCTTTAATTAAAAAAGAATATGGGATTGAGCCTTTAAGCCACTTAACATGCGTAGGTGCTGACAAGGAAGAGCTTAAGGCAGTCTTAGACAACTTAAAAGCTTCGGGAATACAGAATATACTTGCTCTTCGCGGAGATATGCCTCAGGATGGAAGCGAAAAGATGGCATTTTCTCATGCTGATGAACTTGTAAAGTTTATAAAAGAATACGACCCTTTCTTTAATGTGGCTGGAGCTTGTTATCCTGAGTGTCATCCGGATGCTGAAAACCTTGATAAAGACATTGAAAACTTAAAGAAAAAGGTAGACGCCGGGGTAACCCATCTTACCACTCAGCTTTTCTTTGATAACGAAGTCTTCTATGCATTCAGGGAAAAGGTTGAAAAGGCAGGAATCAGCGTTCCCATCGCGGCAGGTGTTATGCCCATAGTTAAGCAGTCTCAGATAGAAAGAACCGTTGCTATGTGCGGAGCATCAATTCCCACAAAGTTTGCAAGAATCATAAGTAAATACGCAAGCTCACCTGAAGCCTTATATCAAGCCGGAATGTCATATACGGTAGACCAGATTACAGACCTTGTGGCCAACGACGTTCGCGGAGTTCATCTTTATATGATGAATAACGTTGAAGTTGCAAAATACATTACAAACGCTACGCAAAGCCTATTTGCAAGCGCCAACAAATTATAATGACAGTTAAACTTGATGATTCAGACAGAAAAGAAGTGCTTAGATACTTAGGGTATCGAGGAAGCGAAATAACGGAAGTTGTGGAAGAAAAGCTTAAAGCCGCCTTTAATCTCTGTAATAAGATTGTAAATGTAAGACAGGTTTGGAAGCTTTATTCAATACGCGAATCTAAAGAAGGAATTACCTTGGAAGGGGCCGATTGCGAGCTTTTTGGTGAAAGCCTTAAAAAGCTTTTAAAGGGCCTTAACGAGGCAATTCTTTTTTGTGTTACCATAGGAATAGATTTTGACAGAGAAGTTGAAAAACAGATGATTAAAGACCCAACCCTTGGAGTATGTTTAAATGCCTGCGGTATTGCCGCAATCGAGAAGGCATGCGACAACTTACAGCTTGAGGTCGAAAAGGAACTTGGAAAGAAAACTACCACTCGCTTTAGCCCAGGGTACGGAGATTTGCCTTTAGACAGTCAGAAAGATTTTATAAGGCTTTTAAACACAGAAAAAATCGCCGGAGTAAGGTTAAACGAGAATAACTTAATGAATCCGCTTAAAAGCGTTACTGCCATTGCGGGTCTTACGGAGGAATAATGGACTTTTTTGACAAGATTCTTATTTTGGACGGAGCCATGGGCACTGAGCTTGTAAAAAGAAAAGCACCCATGGGCCACATCCCTGAAGAGTTAAACTTAACTCACCCTGAAATAATTAAGGAAATTCACGAATCCTACCTAAAAGTAGGATCTAATATCATATACTCAAATACCTTTAGCGCAAACGCTTACAAATGTAAGACTTCCAAATACTCGGTTGAAGAAATCGTTACGGCAGGCGTTAGGAACGCTAAAGAGGCAGCTTCAGAGTATAATGCCTTGGTAGCCCTTGATATGGGCACAATCGGTGATATTTTGGAGCCCTTTGGAAACCTTAAATTTGATTCTGCCTATGATATGTACAAAGAAATGATTGTGGCAGGAGAAAAGGCAGGGGCAGACCTTTTAGTGTTTGAGACTCAGACCGACTTGCTTGAAGTTAAGGCGGGAGTTTTGGCTGCAAAAGAAAATTCAAAGCTTCCGATTTTAGTCACCATGACCTTTGAACCTAACGGTCGAACCTTTAACGGAACCTTGGTTGAAGCGATGGCCATCACATTATCTGCGTTAAAGGTAGATGCCATAGGCGTAAACTGTTCTTTGGGCCCTAAAGAGCTTCTTCCCTTTGTAAAAAGGATGAGAGAGGTTTCCGATTTACCCTTAATCGTTAAGCCAAACGCAGGCCTTCCCGACCCTAAAACCGGCGGATACGATATGACTGCCGATGAGTTTGCAAAAGAGATGGTTCCATTTATGGAAATGGGAGTCTCTATGGTGGGCGGATGCTGCGGTACGGACCCCGAATTTATTAAGGCTTTATCAAAAGAAGCCAAAAACTATAAGCCAAATCGTCCCGAAGAAAACAATAAATCCTACCTTTCAAGCGGAAGAGCTTTTGTGGATGTAACAAAAGTTCACGTAGTGGGAGAAAGAATCAATCCTACAGGTAAAAAGGTATTTAAAGAAGCTTTACTTAATCACGACATAGATTATGTAAAAAATCAGGCAATGGAGCAGGCTGAAGCAAACGCAGAAATCCTGGATGTTAACGTTGGCCTTCCAAAGATTGATGAAGAGTCTTTGATGGTTGAAGTTGTAAAAGAGCTTCAGACCGTTGTAGACCTTCCCCTGCAGATAGACTCATCCGATGCAAAGGTAATTGAAAAAGCCTTAAGAATATATAACGGTAAAGCCTTGGTTAACTCTGTTAACGGCGAACCGGAAGTCCTTGATAGAATACTTCCCATTGCCGCTAAGTACGGTGCCGCTGTAATAGGCCTTACCATGGATAAAGACGGCATTCCTTCAGAAGCTAAAAAACGAGTGGAAATTGCCGGAAGAATCGTTGACAGATGTCACCACTACGGAATTAAGACTAAGGATATTTACATTGACTGCTTAACTCTAACCGCTTCCGTTCAGCAAAAAGAGGTAAAAGAAACCCTTGACGCAATTCGAGAAGTTAAGGCTAAATACGGAGTCCATACAGTCCTTGGTGTATCAAACATTTCCTTCGGACTTCCAAGAAGAGAGTTTATAAACACAACTTTCTTAACTCTGGCCATGCAGGCAGGCCTTGACCTTCCGATTATTAATCCAAACAACGCCGCAATGATGGGCGCCGTAAATGCCTATCACGTGTTAGCAAACATAGATAAGTCCGCAACAATTTACGTTGAAAGATATGCGGATACTGTGGCTGTCAAAGAAGAAGCAAATAAAACCGAAGCTTCCATAAAGGATTTAATCAAAAAAGGTCTCGGAGATTTAACTGCAAGAAAGGTTAAAGAGCTTCTTGAAACAAAGGACGCTTTGGACGTCGTAAACGAAGATTTGATTCCGGCCCTTGATGAAGTGGGGGCACTTTTTGAGAAAGGAACCATTTTCCTTCCCCAGTTATTATCAAGCGCCCAGGCAGCAGAATCGGGATTTGCGGTAATAAAAGAGCATATGGCAAAGAATAACAAAGAAACCATTTCAAAGGGTAAAATTGTTCTTGCTACCGTTAAGGGCGACGTTCACGATATAGGAAAGAACATAGTTAAGACCATTCTTGAAAACTATGGATTTACTGTAATTGATCTAGGAAAAGATGTGCCTATAGAAAAGGTGGTTGAAGCCGCAAGAGAGCATAAAGTAAAGCTTGTGGGCTTATCGGCTTTAATGACCACTACGGTTTCTTCCATGGAACAAACAATCAAAGCCTTAAGAGACGCAGGCCTTGATTGTAAGGTAATGGTGGGAGGCGCGGTTCTTACCGAAGAGTTTGCAATGCAGATAGGTGCAGATTTTTATTCCAAGGATGCAAAGCAATCGGCTGATATTGCGAAGATGGTATTGGGCGATTAATTAATATGTGATATAATTTATAGATAAAACGATTAAGTCAATTTTTACCGGCATATCTTCCTAAAGGAGATGTATAAACATATGTACACATTTGTAGTTGTTTTGCAGGTAGTAGCGGTCGCATTATCATTATACAGCTTGTTTTGCCTGATCCATTTTAGACTTGGTGTAGACGCAAGATTCCTTATTATGGCAGCTGTCTGTTCCGGACTTTATGCCTTTGGTTATTTTGCGGAAATGACGGCAAGGCTTATATCGGTTGCGCTTTTAGCCAAGAGTGTTGAGTATCTTGGTCTTGTATTTTTGTGTACTATGTTTGCCATGTTTGTAGGAGAGTATTGTAACATCAAAATGCCCTCAAAACTTTGGTATGTCGTAAGCGCTCTTGATGCCATCATCTTTTTCCTTATTATGCTTGGCTTTGATACAAACCTTTTCTACAGAGGCGTTGAATGGAATTATACAGGATACGGCTTCCATTTAACATTCATTGTAGGTCCGGGAAATATTGCGTTTATTTGCTTTCAGGGCATGCTTATAGGCCTTTCTTTGGCTACGGTTATTCAAAAACTCAGAACAGTCACAAAGCATTCTGAAAAGATGCGTTTAATCATTATCCTTATTATGGGTATCACCCCCGTAATTTCCCTTGTTTTGTATTACACGGGCATTTCACAAGGATATAACCCCACTTCATTATTTATATCTATTACAACAGTTTTCCTCACTTTTTCACTTACACACGGAAAAATGGTCAATGTTGAAAACCGCGCTTACACAAGCCTTTACAGAGACTTGGATGAGGGCGTTATTGTGGCTGATACGGACAGACATTACTTAACTTCCAACGCATCCGCAAACTTTATTTTCCCGCAGTTAAGGGACTGGGAAGCAGGCCACAATATGGACGACCTTCCCATGCAGCTTTGCACCTTCGGTCGTTCCGATGTATTTGAAGTAAACGGAAAATACTATACATCCTTGGCAAAGCCCATTTTGGAAAGAAGAAAACAGATTGGTTTCCTTATTATCATAGACGATGTTACTCTTATGCAGGATCAGATGAATAAGATGATTGAGTTAAAGGATGAAGCTGAAAACGCCAATGATGCTAAGAGCGCATTCTTAGCTAACATGAGCCACGAAATAAGGACTCCTTTAAATGCGATTATCGGCATGGCTGAGCTTGCGGAGCGTGAATTTGAGACTCCTAAGATTAAAGAATACATTTCGCAGATCAGGTCTTCGGGTAAGATGCTTTTAGACATCATCTGTGAAACTTTGGACCTTTCAAAGGCAGAGTCGGGAAAACTTGATGTTATCCCTTCCGAGTTTTCAACTCTCGAGCTTATAAATGCCGTTGTAAACGTTATTAATATGCGTATAGGGGATAAGCCCCTTAAATTCTACGTGGATGTTAATCCCAATATTCCTTCGGTTTTGTTTGCTGACGGGATTAGAATCAGACAGATAATGATTAACTTTTTGGGAAACGCCGAAAAGTTTACAAGAACCGGACATATTTCTTTTAACCTAGACTACGAAGTGGCGGATGAGCATTCCATTATTTTAAAGGGTTCCGTGGAAGATACGGGAAGCGGTATTTCCTATGAGGATATGGATAAGCTCTTTAAGCCCTTTAGCCAGGTTGATATGAAGAAAAACCGTCGTATCGTGGGAACGGGCTTAGGCCTTGCGATTTCCGCAGAGCTTTTAAAGCAGATGGACGGAACCTACGGAGTTACAAGTGAGTACGGAAAGGGAAGCGTATTCTCGTTTCAGATTCCGGTAAATGTTATAGAGAAAGAACCTATAGCAAAGGGCGTAGAAAGAAGCGTAATCGATGTAAACAAATACGAGACCTTCTATTTATACGGACCGGAAAATTCTGCAAAGGCAGAACCTGAAGCTAAAGAAGAACCTGTTCCAAAGTATCCGGGAGCAAGAGTTCTTGTGGTAGATGACAATAAGGTTAACGTTAAAGTATTGGCAGCCTTTTTAAAGCAGTTTGATATTGTGCCCGATACCTGTTTTTCCGGAATCGATGCCTACAATATGTCTTTAGAAAAGAAGTACGACCTTATATTCATGGACCACATGATGCCCGATATGGACGGTGCTGAAACCACAGAAAAGATACGTGCATCGGAAGTAGAATGGAATAAAACGGTTCCTATTGTAGCCTGCTCTGCAAACGTTATGAAAGGGGCAGATGAGATCTTTTTGGAAAGCGGAATGAACGACTATATATCAAAGCCCGTTCAGTTTGAAATACTTAAAAAGAAAATCGTTAAATACCTTGAAAAATAGCCAACAATTAATTCACGGATAAGTTTTTGGTGGTAATTTAATATTACTATTAAGGAGCGTCCGATGATTAGAAACATTGTGGCTTACAGTAACGAACAAGATCAAAACAAAGCCTTTATGGAAGTTAAAGAAAAGATAGATAGCTTTGGTGCGCCAAAGCTCATTATCTTTTTTTCGCCTGCTAAAGGTTTTGTTTTTTTTAGCAAAAATTTTAGACAAACCTACAAAAAAGCCACTTGCATAGGATCCACCACCTATGTTTCTTTTTCTTCGGCCGGAAACAGCAATACAGCGCTTGAAGCCTTGGCCATTTATGACGGCATAGAGGTTTCTAGTGGCACCTTGTTTGAAATAGACCATTACCCCATGCATTACGCAAACAGTATAGAAAACGCTCTTTCTAAGTTTAAGGATTTTAAGGATTTAATATGTATTCAGTTTTCAACCGCCTACGGCATGTGCGAAGAACTGGTGCAGGATACCTTCAGGTATGTGCTTGAAAGAAGAAAAATTCAGGTTGTGGGAGGTACCGCCGGAGGAGAGAACGCCGATGCAAGAAATTATGTTTCTTTGGACGGAGAAGTATATAACAATGCATCCGTATTTGTGTTTATTAAAAATCTTGGCGGAAAAATCGTTACATACAAAGAAAACATATTTAGGCCCACAAAGCACTACTGCATGGCAACGGACGTGGATTGTGACGAAAGAAGAGTGTATGCAATCGATGACATGCCGGCAACGGATGCAATCGCCATGATGCTAAATATTCCCCCCGACATGCTTCCCGATGTGATTCACGATCACCCCTTTGGAAGAATTACGGGAAAGGATATTTACATAACCGACGTAGACAAAATAATGCCGGATAAAAGCATCACCTGCTTTGCAAGAGTGTATAACCGTACAAAGATGGTGATGTTAGAGCTTGATGATATTGATAGAGTGTGGAAAGAAACCGCAGACTATATAAAAAAGGAAATTCCGAATCCTTCATTTTCCATTGTGATTCAGTGTTATGTAAAAAGCAAAAGAACCGAAAAGCTCGGAGTCGAAAATTCTTTTTGCGAAAAGGCCAATAAGGAATACGGAAATTACATAGGAATGTCCGGGTTTGGGGAACAGATTAACTTCGAACATTTTAATGATACAAGCGTAATAGTTTCTTTTGAGTAGGTAATATATGGGCAGATTTAACCAGGGAACAGTCTTTACCGCAAAGAATTGCGTGGGCTGTAACAAGTGCATAAGTGTTTGTCCTGTGCTTGGGGCAAACATATCTGTGGCAGATGAAGGCCATGCCAGGGTAGAAGTGTCTCAAAAGTGCATCGAATGCGGACTTTGCGTAACTGCCTGCAATCACCATGCAAGGGACTTTAGGGACGACTCCGATGCTTTCTTTGAAGACTTAAATAAGGGAGAAAAAATTTCTGTTTTAATAGACCCTACTTTTTATTTAATCTATGAAAACAAAGCCTCCGCTATTTTGGCATATCTTAAAAAAGCCGGCGTAAACAAGATTTACGACGTGGCTTTTGGCGCGGAGATTTCTGCTTATTTCCATGCAAAATACATTAAAGAACATATGGATGAAAACGGAAGGTGCAAGGAGTTTATCATTAACAGCTGCGCTGCCGTTGTTAACTTTGCGGAAAATGCTCATCCGGGCTTACTTCCCTTAATGATTCCCGTTCAGTCTCCGTCTCTATGTACGGCAATTTATGTAAAAAATGTTTTAAAAGACGATTCAAAGCTTGCATACATCAGTCCCTGCCTTACTCAGGCCGATGAAATAAGGTCCAACGATAACGGGGCTGAAGTATCTTACAGTGTGACCTTTAAGAGTCTTTCAAAGAAAATAAAAATCGATAACCTTCCGCAGGAAAGAGCAAAGGCCGATTTAAAATCAACGGGAGTAGGCAACCTTGCCTCATACATGAGCGGTTTTCTTGATATGATTGCACTTTTCTTTGATAGGAGTGAAGTTACGGACTTTTATAACGGCCTTTCGGAAGAAATCATTAAACGGCTTGAAAATTTCAGTACTTCGGGAAGAGAAATTCACCCTATAGCTTTAAGCATCATGTCTTGTTATGAAGGATGCGTGGGCGGAAACGGAATAAGAAAAAGAGAGAGTAATCCTTTCACAATAATTAAGGCATATGAAATTATCAGGGAAAATTGCTATAGAAACACACCCTTTGTAAATTCGCCCAAAAAGTATTATGAAAGGGCTCAAAAGAGATACGCAGACCTTGATATTCAAGATTACATGCGAATCTTCCATGACAGATACAGACAGCCTTACATAGTGCCTGAAGATGCCATTCAAGACATCTTTCTTTCTATGCACAAGGATACAAAAGTTAAGCAAAACATTAACTGCGAATCTTGCGGATACAGAAGCTGTAAAGATATGGCAACAGCCATTGCGAATGGGTATGCCCGTATTCAGGACTGCGTTTACTATATGAACGATGACTTGCGTTTCGCAGCTTTAAAAGACAGAATGACCGGCATTTATAACAGCGTGGGATTTAGAAAAAAGGCAGGAGAAATGCTTAAAGATAATCCTTCGGTTAAGTATAGAGTTTATGTCGGAAACGTAAACAAATTGAAGAGTGTTAACGACCTTTATGGCTCTGAATCCGGTGATAAAGTGTTGTGTTACATCGCAAAGAGGCTATCAGACTTTGTGGAAGGAAAGGGACTTTGCGCCCGTTTCGGAGGCGGTGTTTTCTCTGTATTTTTAGAGGATAAAGAAGAGTACATAAAGGAATTCAGCACACTTTTTACATCTGATGTAAGGCATCTTGGAATCGATTTTCCCATTACTATTCGTTACGGTTTTTATAAGATTGATGATAATTCAATCGATATAGGAAGCGTCACAAATCTTTGCACCTACGCTGCCGATATGGCAACCGACAGAACGCAAAACACATTTGTAGAGTTTACCGATTCCATGAAGAATGAAATGAAGATAGAAACAGACATTACCCTTAACATGAAAGGTGCCATGGAAAAGGGCGAGTTTGTGCTCTTTATGCAGCCTCAATACAATCATAAAAGCGGAAAAATCGTGGGTGCGGAAGCTTTAAGCCGTTGGAAGAAACCTGACGGCACCCTTGTGTCTCCCGGAATCTTCATCCCGGTTTTTGAAAAGAACGGATTTATTAAAGCTTTGGATAAATACGTATGGGAGAGCGTTTTTAAGCTTGTAAGCGAATGGGAAAAAAGCGATGTGCTTCATGTACCTGTATCTGTAAATATTTCAAGAATAAGCTTGGAAACGGATGATATAGTGGATACCATAGCCGTTTTATCAAAGAAATATCCCATAAACAAGAATAACCTTTACTTTGAGATAACGGAAAGCGCATACATGAAGAACCAGGATGAAATCGTGGAACGCGTAACAAGAATCAGAAACTTGGGATACAAAATAGCCATGGATGATTTCGGAAGCGGTTATTCATCTCTTAATTCATTAAAGGATATTCCTCTTGATGTATTAAAGCTTGATATGGGATTTTTGCGTGGCGGCACAAATGTTGAAAGAGGAAACAACATAATAGCTTACATGGTTGATATGGCCAAGGCTTTGCAACTTAAAATCGTTGCGGAAGGCGTTGAAACAAAAGAGCAGGCAGACTTTTTAACGGAAAGAGGTTGCGATGTAATTCAGGGCTTTTACTATGCTAAGCCAATGCCCTTATTTGACTACGAAGAAAAGCTAAACGAAAAATAAAAGACAAGGCGCAATGCCTTGTCTTTTTAATTACTGATTCTTTTTAAATCCGGATCTCTTTCTTAAAAGAGAGTCTAAGATTTTCTTTCTTATTCTTAACTTCGTAGGAGTTACTTCCAAAAGTTCGTCTGTATCGATGAAGTCTAATGCCTGCTCCAAAGAAAGAATCTTTGGAGGAGAAAGTCTTAATGCTTCATCGGCTGAAGAAGAACGGGTATTTGTAAGCTGTTTCTTTTTACATACGTTTACTTCTACGTCTTCGGACTTACCGGTCTGACCTATAACCATACCGCTGTAAACCTTTTCGCCGGGGCCGATAAAGAGGGTACCTCTTTCCTGAGCATTGAAAAGACCGTAAGTTACGGCTTCACCGTTTTCAAATGCAATAAGTGAACCCTGACTTCTGTAAGCAATGTCTCCCTTGTAAGGACCGTATCCGTCAAAAATTGTATTTAAAATACCGTTACCCTTTGTGTCTGTAAGGAAGTCGCCTCTGTAACCGATAAGACCTCTTGAAGGGATTGAGAAGATAAGTCTTGTAAATCCGCCGCTTGCGTGGCCCATTTCTTTAAGCTCACCTTTTCTTTGTGAAAGCTTTTCGATAATTGTTCCCGAATACTCTTCAGGTACGTCAACGTAAGCAATTTCCATAGGCTCTAAGGTCTTTCCCTTTTCGTCTTTCTTATAAAGAACCTCTGCCTTACTTACCGCAAATTCAAATCCCTCACGGCGCATGTTTTCAATCAAAACAGAAAGGTGCAATTCGCCACGACCTGAAACTTTAAAGCGGTCTGTGGAATCGGTTTCTTCTACTCTTAATGATACGTCTGTATTTAACTCTCTGAATAATCTGTCGCGAAGATGTCTTGATGTAACAAATTTACCTTCCAAACCTGCCAAAGGAGAGTCGTTTACGATAAAGTCCATTGAAATTGTGGGCTCTGAAATCTTCTGGAAAGGAATGGGATTTGGAGCATCAACGGAGCAAAGGGTATCACCGATCTTAATGTCTGAAATACCTGAAATAGCAACGATGCTTCCGATTGTGGCTTCTTTAACCTCTACCTTTTTAAGACCGTCAAACTCGTAAAGCTTTGAAATCTTAACTTTCTTTTGCTTATCGGGCTCGTGGTGGTTAACGATTACCACTTCCTGGTTTACAAACACCTTACCGTTATCGACCTTACCGACACCGATTCTTCCCACATATTCGTTGTAGTCGATTGTGGAAATCAAAAGCTGTGTGCCTGCATCGGGATCGCCTTCGGGGCAGGGAATGTAGTTAATGATTGTATCAAACAAAGGAGCCATGTCTGTGCCTTTAACGTTTGCATCAAGGGAAGCAAATCCTCCCTTAGCGGAAGCAAACACGAAAGGACAGTCAAGCTGCTCATCCGTAGCGTCAAGCTCAAGGAACAATTCAAGCACTTCGTCAACTACTTCGGTGGGACGAGCTTCGGGACGGTCAATCTTGTTTACGCATACGATTACGGGAAGCTTAAGCTCCATAGCTTTTGTAAGCACGAAACGAGTCTGGGGCATGGGACCTTCAAATGCGTCAACCACCAAGATTACGCCGTTAACCATTTTAAGCACACGTTCTACTTCTCCGCCAAAGTCCGCATGTCCGGGAGTGTCGATAATGTTAATCTTTGTGCCTTTATATGAAACTGCGGTGTTCTTTGAAAGAATTGTGATACCACGTTCACGCTCAATATCGTTTGAGTCCATGACACGTTCAGCCACTTCCTGGTTCTCTCTGAATACGCCGCTTTGTTTAAGCAATTCGTCCACGAGAGTGGTCTTACCGTGGTCTACGTGAGCGATGATTGCAACGTTACGAATGTCTTCTCTTTTCTGTAACATAAAAACCTCTTTTTTATATTCTTAAAACTTCAAAATAAACCAACTTTGAGATTATATCATCCCAAAATTAATGATTCAATGAAAAAACGCACAAAATTACGGCCTTTATGGCTTCTTTCTTGCAAAATATGTTGACACGTTAACTTTAGCGTGTTAACATGACAGACAAATAAATAAGAACACGGTAGAGGTCGCGCTTTACAAGAGTATTTATGCGGATGTGTCGAGCACAGGTGAAACATAGAGAAAGGGTACGGCGCCGAAGGAGCAGATTCGTAAGTCTGAGTCCTGGGCATACATTTAATAAGTGTATGACTGTCATCCTTTTAGGATGGGGAGCTATCATATATTTTTTGAGTGATTGCGACTGACCGTTTTTGTGTTAGTCGTTTTCTTTTTGTATGGCGACGAGCCAAAGTTAAACCATGCCGGCATGGCTTTAACCTTGGCGACCGCATACAATCCCGAATTGTGCCTTTAGGCACATTCGGCGATTTCTTTATACCGTGTGCTTAAACTATTAATCGGTGTTATGATAATCAAGGAGGGAAAATTATGCACACACCTATTTTTAAGGGAGCAGCCGTAGCGCTTGTCACTCCCATGAAAGCAAACGGAGAAGTTGATTTTGAAAAGTTAAACGAGCTTATCGAGTTTCAGATTAAAAACGGAACCGATGCAATCGTTGCCTGCGGCACCACCGGTGAAGCTTCCACGCTTTCACACGAGGAGCACATTAAGGTAATCGAAGAAACAGTAAAGACTGTTAACAAAAGAGTACCCGTTATTGCAGGTACCGGTTCAAACAGCACAGAAACCGCAATTTACCTTTCTAAAAAGGCAGAAGAAGCGGGAGCGGATGCTCTTTTGCTTGTTACTCCTTACTACAATAAAGCAACACAAAAAGGTCTTGTGGAGCACTTTGTAAAGACTGCGGAAGCCGTAAAGATTCCCGTTATTCTTTATAATGTTCCTTCCCGTACAGGCTGTAACATTTTACCTGCAACGGTTAAGACAATTCATGAAAAAGCAAGTAACGTTGTGGCTATAAAGGAAGCTTCAGGAGACATCTCTCAGGTAGCTATGCTTGCATCGATTATGGGTGATGATTTTTCAATTTATTCAGGTAACGACGATCAAATCGTGCCCATTCTTTCACTCGGAGGACTTGGAGTAATTTCGGTTCTTTCAAACGTTGCTCCCAAGGAAACTCACGATATTGTTGCCACATATCTTGATGGAGATGTTAAGAAAAGTTGCAATCTTCAGCTTAAAGCATTAGACTTAATTAAGAGTCTTTTCTGCGAAGTCAACCCTATACCTGTAAAGACTGCGCTTAATCTTATGGGAATGAATGCAGG
Organism: Lachnospiraceae bacterium; assembly: GCA_024680435.1. Lineage (GTDB taxonomy): Bacteria > Bacillota > Clostridia > Lachnospirales > Lachnospiraceae > UBA1258. Next base: position 1,913 of record JAILCK010000362.1, on the reverse strand, counting down.
CCCCTTACGTCTTCCTCTTACCGAGATGGAAGCTTCAAACGTTGAAAGGCTTAAAAAGTCTTTGGAGGGTTACGGCATTAAGGTTTCTTCTAACCAGGTAATCAAATTTAACGATTTATCAAACGACTAAGCGGGAGATTACAAATGACAAAAATTATTATGCACGGCTGTAACGGAAAGATGGGACAGGTTATTACAGATATTTGCAATAACGACCCGGAAACCGAAATCGTAGCCGGTATCGATATTTCAGACCATATTAAAACAAACCCTTATCCGGTGTTTAAATCGGTTTCAGAATGCAATGTGGAAGCAGACGTTGTGATTGATTTTTCAACCGCAACCTGTGTGGACGCACTTTTAGACTGGTGCAAAGAAAAACGCCTTCCTTTGGTGCTTTGCACAACGGCTTTAAGCGATGAAACCGTTAATAAAGTGATGCTATACTCAAAGGAGGTAGCGATACTGCGTTCTGCTAACATGTCTGTGGGCATCAACATGCTTTTAAAGGAGTTAAAGAACGTGGCGTCTTTACTTGCGCCTTCGGGCTTTGATATCGAGATTGTGGAAAAGCATCACAATCAAAAGATTGATGCGCCTTCAGGTACGGCATTGGCCCTTGCGGATTCAATCAACGAATCCCTTGGTAATGAATATAACTACGTTTACGATAGGACCGTTAAACGAGAAAAAAGAAGTAAAAAAGAGATTGGAATTTCTGCTGTAAGAGGTGGCTCAATTGTTGGAGAACACGAAGTCATTTTCGCAGGCAGAGATGAGGTTATTACAATCACTCACACCGCATATTCAAAGGCTATTTTTGCTAACGGCGCGGTTCAGGCGGCTAAGTTTTTAAAGGGTAAGCCCGCAGGCTTATATGATATGAGTAAGGTGATTTAATAATTCTTTCTTTGGGAGGATAGTATGAAGTTTCGCCCTTGTATTGACATTCACAACGGAAAAGTTAAGCAGATAGTCGGGGGTAGCTTAAAAGACGCAGGCGATAAGGCAAAGGAAAATTTTGTATCCGAGCACGACAGCGCTTGGTATGCAAACCTTTTTAAAGCAGGCGGCGTTAAAAACGCACACGTAATTTTGCTTAACAGCCAGGATTCAGAGCACTTTAAGGCCACAAGAGAAGAGGGCATAAAGGCTTTAAAAGCATTCCCGGGCGGCCTTCAGATTGGCGGAGGTGTTAATGCCGTAAACGCCAAATCCTACATTAAAGCAGGCGCAAGCCATGTAATTGTAACAAGTTATGTATTTAAGGACGGAGAAATCCTTTTTGATAATTTAAGAGCTTTAAGATATGCGGTAGGTGCAGACAAAGTGGTGCTGGATTTAAGTGCCAGATTCCTAAACGGAGACTATTACGTAGTTACCGACAGATGGCAGAAGTTTACAAACGTTCGCATCACTCCCGCGGTATTTACTCATTTAAGCGAGTATTGCGACGAGTTTCTAATCCACGGCGTAGACGTGGAAGGTAAGAAGCACGGTATCGATGAAAAGCTCATTCGCATCTTAGGCGACGCCGCAATGTCCACAAGAAACGCCATCACCTACGCAGGCGGCATCAGCACCTACGATGATATTTCAAGGATAGAAGAGCTTACAGACGGAAAAGTCAATTTCTCAGTCGGCAGCGCCCTTGATTTATACGGCGGAAAGCTTGAATACAAGGAACTTGTTTCAAGGTACAGGTAATCGGCCGGCTCTATTGCATCATATTTAAGTGATTTAAGGCACAAGCATTGCTTGTGCCTTTTTGTGTGCGAAGCGTCTGATTTACTGTGGGGGGCTTTTCGATTTTATTCCGACGGTTCTTGCGTGAAATATGCCCATTTTATCATTATCGGGGCTTACGGCTTTTAATTCGTCCTTTTTACGGCCCTTCCGGGCCTCTAGCCGGG
>JAILCK010000360.1 GCA_024680435.1 Lachnospiraceae bacterium | reverse complement strand
TCAGATCGACGCCATGAGCCAAAAAGGTTTTAAGTTTGTGCTTGATGACTACGGAACCGGATATTCAAATCTTGCAAGGTTAAAGCATTGTCCCTTTATAAACATTAAGCTTGATATGACTATAGTGTGGGATTATTGCAGAAAAACGGATGAAATTCTTCCCACAATGGTGAAGGCCTTTAAGCATATGGGCTTTAAAATCACTGCAGAAGGTGTGGAAGAAGTACCTATGGTTAAGGCGATGAAAGAGATCGGATGCGATTTTCTTCAAGGCTTTCATTACTCTAAAGCGATTTCTGCCGAAGAATTTGCCAAAGAATACAGTGTTAAATAGGATTTGAAGGAAGAGCCTTAGGGCTCTTCTTTTTTGCATTTTAATTTAAACGTTTTTGTATATTGCCATAGCGGTTTCTTTGGCAGGATATGTTTACTTTAAGGTCATTGAAAAGAAAGAAAGAGAAAAGTACAAAGAACACGATTCTTTACAACATAGCATACTGAGCTTATTCCGTATCGGAATGTCCCTTCTTGATTTATTGACAGGCTATCAAGTATAGTAAAGTTGTTTGGGGAAACAAAAGAAGGTGTTTAACTTTGAAAATCACACCGTAAAGATGATTCCATACTACGCATGGGCCAACAGAGGAAGCAACGAAATGCGTGTGTGGATCTTTGAAAAATAAGGAGAAAATCTATGTTTGAAGTTAACGGAAACAGACTTAAATATCATTTCGACGCAGAAGAAGTGTGGATAGAAGCATGGGGCAAAAATGCAGTCAGAGTAAGAGTTACAAAGAATGCAAAGATGCCCGAAAATGACTGGGCTTTATCCGTGCCCCAAAGTGAGGCCGGAGAAATTAAAGTGCATGAAAAGTATGCTTCTTTAAAAAACGGAAAGCTTAATTTAAAGATAACTTCAGGCGGAAAGATAACAATAGAAAAGGCTGACGGCACTTTGGTTATGGAAGAATACTGGCGTAACCGCCGTGATTTTTCGGATCCAAAGCTTAGCTCAATTGAGGTGGAAGGCCGTGAGTTTAAGCCAAATGTCGGAGGTGACTATCATGTCACCATGAGATGGGAATCAATTGACCCTAAGGAAAAAATATACGGCATGGGCCAGTATCAGCAAAGGAACATGGACCATAAGGGAACAGATTTGGAGCTTGCCCACAGAAACTCTCAGGCAAGCGTACCCTTTGCGGTATCTTCCTTAGGATACGGGTTTCTTTGGAACAATCCTGCAGTGGGAAGAGCGGTATTTGGAAAGAACGTAATGAGCTTTGAAGCCTATGCCACAAAGGTTATAGACTACTGGTTTGTGGTAGGGGATACTCCCGCAGAAATAGTAAACGCCTATGGAAAGGTGACCGGAACAGTGCCTAAAATGCCCGAATACGGCCTTGGCTTTTGGCAGTGTAAACTTAGATACCAGACTCAGGAAGAACTTTTGGAAGTAGCAAGGGAATATAAGAAAAGAAACATTCCTCTTGATATGATTGTGGTTGATTTCTTCCATTGGCCTAAGCAGGGCGAGTGGAAGTTTGATAAAACCTATTGGCCCGACCCTCAAAAGATGATTAAAGAGATTAATGACATGGGAACGGAAGTTATGGTTTCCATCTGGCCTACGGTAGACAGAGAAAGCGAAAACTATGAAGAGATGCTTGAGAAGGGCTTCTTAATCAGGACAGAGCGAGGTTTCAGAGTGGGCCTTAACTTTGAAGGCGCCACAATTCACTATGATGCCACAAATCCTAAGGCCAGAGACTACGTTTGGGAGAAGGCCAAAGAAAACTACTATAAGCTTGGAGTAAAGACTTTCTGGCTTGACGAAGCGGAGCCTGAATACACGGTATACGACTTTGACAATTACAGGTATTTTCTTGGAACAGACTTAGAAGTAGGGAACATTTACCCCGTTGAATACGCTAAGACTTTCTATGAAGGAATGGAAAAAGAAGGTCAGAAAAACATAGTCAATCTTTTAAGATGCGCCTGGGCCGGAAGCCAGAAATACGGAGCACTTGTGTGGTCGGGAGACATCGCATCCACCTTTGAAAGCATGAGAAATCAATTGGTGGCAGGCTTAAACATGGGTATGGCCGGAATCCCTTGGTGGACCACGGATATCGGAGGCTTCCACGGAGGGGACCCGGAAAAAGAAGACTTCAGAGAACTCTTTGTAAGATGGTTTCAGTGGGGAGCTTTCTGCCCTGTAATGAGACTTCACGGAGACAGAGAGCCAAGACAGCCTCAGTACGGCACCACAGGCGGAGCAACATGTCGATCAGGAGCTCCCAACGAAATCTGGAGCTACGGCGAGAAGGTGTATGAAATCTGCAAATCATACATCGAATTAAGAGAATCCATGAGAGACTACATCCGCTCCTTAATGGAAGAAGCTCATGAAAAAGGAAGCCCGGTAATTAGAACATTATTCTACGAATTCCCTGAAGATAAGGACGCTTGGGAAATAGAAGATGAGTACATGTTTGGAAGCAAGTATCTCGTTGCGCCTATCCTTAACTTAGGCCAAAGAGAAAGAAAAGTTTATCTTCCTAAGGGCGCAAAATGGCTTTGCAACACCGACAAAAAAATATACGAAGGCGGAACCGAAGTAACCGTTCCCGCACCGCTTGAGACCATGCCGGTGTTTGAAAGAGTGTAATCTATAGGAAGAGAGGGATTTTTCTTAGATGAAGAAACTAAAGATAACATTTAATTCACCTGTAGTTTTGACTTTTATATTTGTAAGTTTCATTGCAATGATTCTTGCTTATGCAACAGGCGGGCTGTCAAATACGATACTATTTATGACTTATCATTCACCGCTAAAATCGCCGCTTACGTACTTAAGATTCTTCACACATGTACTGGGTCATGCGGGCTGGGATCATTACATTGGGAACACGATGTATTTACTTTTACTGGGACCGATGTTGGAAGAAAAGTATGGTCCAAAACTGCTGATTTGGGTGATTGCGATAACAGCGCTGATCACATCTGTAACTAACTATATTATCTTCCCGAGTATAGCTCTTTGCGGAGCAAGCGGTGTAGTGTTTGCTTTCATTTTATTGACTTCATTTACAAGCTTTAAGAGTGGCGAACTACCCATAACC
>JAILCK010000093.1 GCA_024680435.1 Lachnospiraceae bacterium | reverse complement strand
CTCAATCTCCGGAAACTCCTTTATTATTTCTTCTGCCTGCTCGGTAATAATTGTTTCAAGCAAAGCGGGAATATCCTGAAAATGATAGTAAAATGAATTTCTGTTTATGCCGCAATCTTCCACTATATCTTTAACGCTTATCTTAGAAAGAGGACGCTCGTTTAATAATTTAATGAATGATTCTTTTATTGCCTTTTGTGTAAAGTTAGCCATTATGTCTCCATGCCTGCCAATTCTTAATCTATAGACAGTTTATCACATATATGTTGACAAAACCAAATAAACATAATATAGTTCACTTTATGAACTATTTTCACAATGTGAAGAGACATTACTATGAGGAGGGAGATTTATGCATACCAACAGCTGTGAAGAGTTGCTTACAGCATGGCTAAAACTTTCAGCGACAGTGAGAAATGAAAGAATTGTTAAGTACCTGACTTTCAGGGAGGTGTTTATCCTTAACATTCTTACCCATACGGATAAAGATTCTTTTATAACTGCGACGGATATCATCGAAATCACCGGTATGCTTAAATCTCAAGTAAACAAGGTCTTAACGGACCTTGAAGAAGAAGGTTTTATCACTCGTGAAAAGGACAAAACAGATAAAAGAAAGATTCACATAATGATTACCGAAAAAGGCGAGGAAATTTATAAAAAAGAGCATGACGGAATTTTAAATATTCTCGATAAGGTATGTGAAAAACTTGGCGAAAAGCGCATCGATACTTTTGTGAGCGAGATTTACTCAATCGTTGATGCAATCGAAGCCATCTATGAGGTTTAAAACATGATTAGAATTATAACCGATACCTCTTCCGACTTCACTTTGGAAGAAGCTAAAAAACTTAATATTACTTTGCTTCCCATGACAATTTCTTTCGGCGAAGAATCCTTTAAAGACAGATTTGAGTTAAGCGTTGACGGATTCTACGAAAGACTTGTTTCAAACGATACTTTACCAACCACATCTCAGGTACCGCCCTTTGATTTTGAGGCCGAATACAAAAAGGCCAAAGAAGCAGGCGATGATGTAATTGTAATAACCTTAAGCCATGAATTATCAGGCACCTACCAAAATGCAGCCATTGCCGCAGAAGAATATGAAAACGTATATGTAATAGACTCTTTGCAGGTTACCCTTCCTCAGCAGTGCCTTTTAAGAGAAGCTGCCAAGTTAAGAGATGAAGGAACGTCTTCAAAAGAAATATATGAGACACTTTTAGAATTAAAGAAACGCGTACGCGTGGTAGCTTTACTTGATACCTTAGAGTACTTAAAGAAAGGCGGCCGCATCTCTCCCACCACAGCTTGGGCAGGGGCACTTTTAAACATTAAGCCCGTTGTTACAGTTGAAGAAGGAAAGGTTGTAATCGCAGGTAAAGCCAGAGGCTCTAAATGCGCCACAAATATGCTTAATGAACTCATTGAAAAATACGGAGGAATAGATAAATCCCTTCCCATAGTAATTGGTTACAGCGGACTTAACGATGCGCTTTTAACTCAGTACATCGAAGACTGTAAGTATTTAATAGATAATGAAACAGACCTTTTGATCCGTTCACGAATCGGTAGCACCATCGGCACTCACGTAGGCCCCGGAGCTATCGCAATTGGTTTCTTTTCAAAGAATTAAAAATAAGCCCTTCCAAATTTGGAAGGGCTTTTCATTTTAGTTTAGCTCGCTTGATTTGATTTTATCCAGAAATATCCGTCCATTGGCATCCAGTCCAACGCATTCAAAGGACCTGAGATGCTCTTCCATAAGTCTTTTGAAACCATCATAAGAGTCAAAAGTTCTTACGCAATCAAGCATTTCGTCTATATAGGCTATTATCTCATAGAACATAGTTTGGTCAATCTCGTACACATTGAAGATTGAGCGGTATTTAAACCTAAGATCTTTTAAAAGGCCTTTTCTTTCCATGCCGGTTATGTCATTTGAATACATGACCGCACCGGGATCAAAGCATACAGCCCGACCGGATGTATTCCAGTGCGCAGTATTAAACGCTATCGTGCAATTTAAATACTTCCCCGTCCACTTAAATTTTCTCTTATAGGTCTTAATGTTTTCTTTCCCGCTATAGTATCTGCAAACTTCCCGGCAGACAGCCTCAAATATTTTGTTTGTGGCAGTATATGGCCCAATCTTGTAAAGCACACTGCCCTCTTCCCATTGCCATTGTAAATTGTCCATTCGCTTGTTTCACCCTAAGTAATCCTCTATGTAAGCCTTTTCTATGTAGTCCACAGCAGTTTTCCCATCGATGAATTCTTGATATCTAGGCGTTCCTCCGGAATATGTAAGATGATATATGCGATAGACCTTATCATCTAGCACGAAGAGAACATCATCATTTGAATAACTTCTCGCTATCGCCTTAACATTTGAGTTTGAGAGAAGAACCACCTCTTTCTTAAGCTCATTCTCATAGAATTCACTTTTCAACTCTGTTCCCCAGTTAAACTCTTCACCATACTTTTCTTCCAGTTTTCTGATTTCGTTTATCACATCATACATACTTTTATTTGCTATCCTCATCAATCGTTTCAATCAAAAAAATTGAACGTTCTCCATTTTTAGATGCTCGTATTATTCAGCTGACGTTCTTATTCCACTCCAAGTAGCCATTTGATTTCTGCCTTCTCAAATGCCATTTTCTTTATTACTTAATTGCATATTTCATGCTGAATAGTATTTTTTCTTTTAGTTTCTCGGGAATCTCGTAGCTTGGGTCATCCATAATGCTCTTTATCCGCTCAGCCTGTCCTGAGGACAATGTTGTATATGTCCGAAAGTTGCCCGTTATGCTTCTCATTATATTTTTTACTGTTTCATCATCGCAGGAATAAAGCATCAGGATGTAGGGAAGAGCTTCCCAAACCGATTCCTTCAGCAGTCTGTATGCATACTTTTCTTTCATAAGTTCCGACTGCGTAGTCAAGCAAAGATTGTACAGGTTTTCAGCGCCGCATTTAAGGTTATAAGCAGCAATTTCTTTATACGCCTGATGGGCCACCACTTCACGACTATCGGGAAGAAACCTTTTGTAAATCTCAATGGCATCCTCCTTAAGCAACAAGGCGATTGCATGAATTGAAGCCTTAACGATACGCGAATCGGACTCCTCAAGATAAGGCCTGATGATATCCGCATCCTTCGCTGATCCACACTCTCCGATGCCCTGAATGCATACATTTTTATATTCTGATTCCAAACGTTTAGTGTAATATGTTTTTGCATCAATCTGCGTGTGTTTTTTAAGAATGTAACGAGTCATCTCCCTGACTTTAAGTGACCGTGATAAAAGAAGATTTTCAAGTCCGTCCCAATAATCCTTGAGGAGATTGTACTTTTGCTCCAAGGCCTTTTTCTGGACGTTTACGCTCTTGTTGTTTATATACTCATCGAGTTCCGGGATTGAAGGCGTATATTTTTCTATGAGAATTGTCATTAACAGATTCTGAATCTGACCACTTTTCTCCCAGGACATTATGCTGTTTACGGTTTCTTTGTCTAATAGCTTATTGTTTGCCAGAAAGCGATAGACTGATTCTCTGGTTTTTTCATCGTTTTGTCTTATAAAAGTCTTGTCAATTATAAGCGGATTTTTTGATAGGGATTCAGCAAATTCTTTTTCAAGCCCCGCTAATGCACCGCTGTTTGCCCTCACTCCGTTCCTGACTTTTTCAAGGTACGGAAGAAAAATGATTATCTCGGAAGCCGAAAATTTCTTAACATCCAAGCAGGTTTCTTCTGCCGCCGCCCTTACTTCTTTTACCCAGTCGTTAAGTCTTAGTATCACATAGGGAAGCGAAGCATTGTCACCTTTAAGCGCTCTTATGCATTTCTCACGGAAATACCCGTTTGGATGAAATGTTCCAAGTCTTAAAACCTGCAAACGATCTTCTTCTCTTTCAACATGAATAGACTTTATATCAAAGTTTTTCCAGTCGACATACCAATTCATTGATGTTGTTTCCCTGAACTGATTGTCCAAGTGGCAGATTCCTTTGAAATTCTGCCTGCTCATATATTCGGCTATTGCGTGAGTTGCCTGAACCACCGTTTTGACATAAGAACTAGCCAAATAACAGTAGATTGTTGGAAGCAGGCTTTCTTTTCCGCCGCAAAATTCTTCTAAAAAACTGCTAAAGCTGCTTTCCCATCTTTGTGAATATGTAGATTCAGATGAAATATCTGCGGACTTTTGCAAATTTGCGGATTCGGTTATTTTTCCTTTGCCTACGCTTTTTCTTTTATTCCTTTTTCCTTCCGTTCTAAACAATTCTTTTATGAACTCAAGCATTTTTCTTTTTTAATCCTCCCCAACGAGTGTTACCGTGCTTGGTTCGTGATTGGTTGCCGGCAAAAATTTATTCATCAAATCATCAATTTTTATCTTTAAACTTGAGGTGTTTACACAAGGATGACATCCGATATAGTCTTCCTTCAGAACATCCTCATCAATGAGGAGCTTAACCTTGTTCTCCTTATCGTTCATTACACCCATTACGCTAACTGAACCGGGCTCAATATCAAGGTATTTAATCATATCCTCCGCTTCGGCAAAAGATAATCTTGCCGAATTAATCTGGGCTGATAATTCCTTTGTTTTAAATTTCTTATCTCCGGGCATAAGAAGTAAGTAGAACTGTGTTTTTTGTCTGTTACAAAGAAACAAATTCTTGCACATATATGTTCCCAAAGTTTTATCCACTTCAAGGCATGCCTCCATGGTCATTGCCTTCTCGTGGTCCACACGTTTATATTCGATTCCCAGCCTGTCAAGAAGATCGTAGGTACGTATTTCCCTGTCAAGCCTTCCATTAGTATCGGCCGGTCTGCCGTCAAAAATCTCCATCTTTCCCCTCCTTGAACATTCTCATCATTTCATTGGTGAGGCTTAGGTTATTTGGCTGAAGAATAATGTCTTCCCTCTTAACCCACTCGGCATATTTAAGCTCGCTCTCATCCATATGGATTTCACTGTCTCCGTCTGCTTCACAATAAAATCCCACCAAAATATCCTGGGCCATGCCCCAAGGCTGAGATTTGTAGTAAGTAATGTTTTTGACTTTAATGCCGGTCTCCTCCATTACCTCTCTTGCAACGGTTTCTTCAAGAGTTTCGCCAATTTCTGTAAAGCCTGCCACTAAAGCGTTGTGGGCAAATCCCCTCTTATATTTTGTAAGAAGAAGATAATCGCCCTTTCTTACACCCACAATTACAGCAGGATTAATTCTTGGATAAACAGTATTTCCACACTTAGGGCATACAAGGCTTCGCTCCTTATCCCCAAGAGTTAATGGCTCGCCACACCTGCCACAGTATTTATTATCTGCGTACCATCTCCAAAGATGATAAGCGGTAAAACCTGCATAAATCTCATTCCCGTCCGCATAGTCTCTTAATTCTCTCACCGTAAGATATACAAAGCCTTCTTTTTCAAGAGCTTTAGTATCTATGCTTTTACCATCAAGCGAAAGAAAATATTTTTGCTCATCAACAGAAAAAAGATATGTATTTTCCACATCTCCTATCTGTTTCTTTGTGGTAAACAGAAGCTTCCCTGCCTCCTCCTTCACAAGGACCTTTCCGTCCTTATCATAAACAAGAAGATAGTCGTTTTCTTCTATCTCGCATTTTTCAAACTCATTATAAAGTCTGCTTGGATATATATCCTGAATCATCTTTTCTCCTATATGACAATGGGGGCCGGCTCCGAACCATATATGTAAACTATAAATAATACTCGTAAATCCGATTATATCACATCTAATTCCTGAATTCATTTGGACGCCCTTCCAAAATTAGAAGGGCTCTTTCATCTAAGGCCCAATAATCATCGAGCATTGCTTGAGTAGACAAATAATGATATAATGTGTCTATGTAAAGACGGAGGGAATAATTATGTTTTCACATCAAGAAGTAATCAGACCATCTGCAGATTTACGAAATCACTATAATGAAATTTCTAAACAGTGCCGTGAGAATAATGAAGCGGTTATTATTACGGTGAATGG
>JAILCK010000348.1 GCA_024680435.1 Lachnospiraceae bacterium | reverse complement strand
GCAATCATGGAAGAAAAAGATTTAATCGAGATTGCTAAGGTGTGCATTGAAAAGGATATATATGTATTGTCTGATGAAATCTACGCAGAGCTTACGTATAAGGGAGACCATGTATCGATTGCCTCTTTGCCCGGCATGAAGGAAAGAACAATAATGATTAACGGTTTTTCAAAGGCTTACGCCATGACCGGATGGAGACTTGGATACGCTTGCGGACCCAAAGAAATCATTCAGCAGATGACAAAGATTCATCAGTTTTGCATCATGTGTGCGCCCACGACAAGCCAGTACGCAGCAATAGAAGCGCTTAAAAACGGCGATGACGATGTTAAGATGATGCGTGAATCTTACAACCAAAGAAGAAGATTCTTGCTTAATGCCTTTAAGGAAATGGGGCTTGAATGCTTTGAGCCTTACGGCGCGTTCTATGTATTCCCCTGCATTAAGGAATTTGGAATGACAAGCGATGAATTCGCTACACGTTTTCTTGAAGAAGAAAAGGTTGCTGCAGTTCCCGGAACCGCATTTGGCGAAAGCGGAGAGGGCTTTTTAAGAATCTCCTACGCATATTCTTTGGAGAGACTTAAAATGGCAATGGAGAGGCTTGCACGCTTCGTAGAAAAGCTTAGGAAAGAACAGGGCAGATAATGCATATAGTTTTACACGAGCCGGAAATACCGGCAAATACAGGAAATATCGGCCGTACCTGCGTAGCAACAGGTACGGCTTTACATCTGATAGAGCCTCTTGGCTTTAGAATCGATGAAAAGGCAATTAAAAGAGCGGGCATGGATTATTGGGAGCACTTGGATGTCTCCACTTACATAAACTACGAAGATTTTTGTAAGAAAAATCCAAATGCGAAAGTGTGGTTTGCTACCACCAAGGCAAAGCATTGTTATACAGACGTTAAATTCGGACCTGATGATTACATCATGTTTGGAAAAGAATCTGCGGGAATCCCTGAAGAAATCTTGGTAGACCACGAGGAGGCCTGCATAAGAATTCCAATGGAACCAAAGATAAGATCTTTGAATTTATCAAATTCGGTAGCCATTGTTTTATACGAAGCATTAAGGCAGCAGAACTTTGCAGGAATGGAAACAGAAGGAAAACTTCATAGGTTGGATTGGAAAGAATAGGCTGACAAGTATGCAAGGAACACTTCTCAATTTAATAGGTGAAATATTCAAAGAAAAATACAAATCATTGGGATGGAAAAAGCAAGGACCTAATTATAGACAAATAACAAAAGATGGTCTGGGAAGAATAATCAATTTCCAAAGTTCACCGTGGAATTCTAATGAGAATTGTTCTTTTTATATTAATTATGGATTGTATGTCGAATTATCCGAAGAACCGGAAAATGATTCTTTCAAAGAATATGAATGCCAATTAAAGAGAAGGGCAGTTTACAACAAAGGTGTGTATACAATAACTAAAGATACAGACTTTAGTGAAATAAAAAATATTGTATGTACCGCTTTATGTGAAGCTGACGCATTATTCGATAGTTTACCCACAAAAACTGCTTTTATCGAATACATATTGGATAAAGGGAAAGATATACCGGGGGTATTGAATTTAAGTACTTGCATCCTCTTATATAAGCTTGGATATGGCATAGAAATATACAAGAATATAAAGGACGAACGAGGCTCATTCAAGAAACTAGCCGAATTGATAGAGCAAGAAAATGGAATCGAGAGAGTTGCTGACCCGATAGTTTCAATTACAGATGCTCATTTAATGGAATTAATTGAGAAAATGGGTAAAAAAGAGCGTGTTCATAGCAGCGCCGAAAGCGATAGTTTTAAAGCATATCGTGAGGCAGAAACTATCAATGATCCAACTGTTTTTCCAAAACTTCTTGAAATAGCGATGAAAGAGGGAAAAGCAAACAAGAGTATGCGCAGTGAAGTGTATTCTTTTATTGCTATAGTTTTAGAAAATGTATTTAATGAAGAGGCTTGTCAATTTTTGGTAAATCAAGTTGAAAAAGAAAAGGATAAGAGTGTACGTGCTAGATTACTTTATTTGATAAGTTGTTTGTCGGTTTCAGATAATATTGATATCAGCCCATTAGTGATATGCTCAAAAAGTGACAATTCCCGTGTTAGGTGTGATGCATTAAGGGCACTGGGTGCCTTCTCATCGGAAGAAGCTAAGGATGCTTTGGCATACTATCTGGTGCAGGATTACGAAAAGAAATACAAATATGAAATCTTGTATGCAGTAGCTTCACTTGGAAGGATAGGCACTTCATCGGATGTACCGCTTTTAGAAAAATGGCTAAGTAGTAAGAATAGCGATATAAAGAGTGCGGCAAGCTATGCCATAAATAGAATAGAATATGGGGTACGCTATAAAGGATTTAATCTGTAATATGAGCTAATATAAACGCACCATTGGAATGGTTCCAATGGTGCGTTGTTTTAATCATTTTTCTTTTTGAACATATTTCCATTCCATTTCATTTCTAGAAAAAGTTTCACGGAATAACAAAGTCGGAAA
>JAILCK010000329.1 GCA_024680435.1 Lachnospiraceae bacterium | reverse complement strand
TATGACGAGAGATATGCTCAGTTTAAGGAAATATATCCGGCATTAAAACCGGTATTTCAAATTATAAAGTAATCTATTAATGCGATTAGATTTGTGTATTGGAACTGGATTCCATACCATAAAAAATGGAGGACAAAAAATGAATAACATGAACAACATTCCCCAGGTAAAAATTGGTATTGTTGCTGTTAGCCGTGACTGCTTCCCTGAAAGCCTCTCAGTTAACAGACGTAAAGCGCTGGTTGACGCTTATACCAAAAAGTACGGAAAAGACGACATCTATGAATGCCCCGTTTGTATCGTAGAAAGCGAAATTCAGATGGTTGAAGCTCTTGAGGATATCAAGAAGGCCGGATGTAATGCTCTTTGCGTATACCTTGGAAACTTCGGACCTGAAATCTCAGAAACATTACTTGCAAAGCACTTCGATGGACCTAAGATGTTCGTTGCAGCAGCAGAAGAAAGCCAGGGCGACTTACAGGACGGCCGTGGAGATGCTTACTGCGGTATGCTTAATGCAAGCTACAACTTAAAGCTTAGAAGCGTTGGCGCTTATATCCCTGAATATCCTGTTGGAGATGCAGAAGATTGCGCTGATATGATTCACGACTTTGTTCCCGTTGCTCGTGCAATCAAGGGTCTTTCAGAATTAAAGATTATTTCTTTTGGTCCCAGACCTCTTAACTTCCTTGCTTGTAACGCTCCTATTCAGCAGCTTTACAACCTTGGTGTTGAAATCGAAGAAAACTCAGAACTTGACTTGTTTGAAGCTTTCAATAAGCACGCAAACGATTCCAGAATTCCTGCTAAAGTTAAGGAAATGGCAGAAGAGCTTGGTGCAGGTAACAAGAAGCCTGAAGTTCTTAACAAGCTTGCTCAGTACGAACTTACTCTTCTTGACTGGGTTGAAGAACACAGAGGATATCGTAAGTACGTTGCAATCGCAGGTAAGTGCTGGCCCGCATTCCAGACACAGTTTGGATTTGTACCTTGCTACGTAAACAGCCGTCTTACAGGAATGGGAATTCCCGTATCTTGCGAAGTAGATATCTACGGATGCTTATCAGAGTTCATCGGAACATGCGTATCAGACGATGTTGTTACATTGCTTGATATCAACAACTCAGTTCCTAAGGATATGTACAAAGAATCAATCGAAGGCAAATTCGATTATAAGTTCACAGATACATTCATGGGCTTCCACTGCGGTAACACATGCTCAAAGAAGCTTGCATTCTGCGAAATGAAGTACCAGAAGATAATGGCTAGAAACCTTCCTATCGAAGTTACCAACGGAACACTTGAAGGTGATATCGCTCCCGGCAACATCACATTCTATCGTTTACAGTCTACAGCAGACAATAAGCTTCGCGCTTACCTTGCAGAAGGCGAAGTACTTCCTGTAGCTACAAAGTCATTCGGTGGTATCGGCGTATTCGCTATCAAAGAAATGGGTAGATTCTATCGCCACGTACTTATCCAGAAGAACTTCCCTCACCACGGTGCCGTTGCATTCGGTCACTACGGAAAGGCTCTCTTCGAAGTATTTAAGTACATCGGAGTACCGGTTGAAGATCTTAACTACAACCAGCCCGCTTCATTACCTTATCCTACAGAAAATCCTTTCAAATAAGGTAAATAGGTATTAAAAAAACGGCTCACATCACATATAATTGTGGTGTGAGCTATTTTTATTGGCTGCAATCGGCAAATGTAAACTGTCGGTTGACAAATTGGCAAGGCGAATTTATGGTATGCAACCGTTCAATTTGTTATGTTTATACCAGCTTAAGCGTGAACAAATAAACCAACAACAAATAGAAAGGAATCAAAAATGATACTTGCAGATAAAATTATTAATGAAAGAAAAAGATGCGGATGGTCGCAGGAAGAATTGGCAGACCAGTTATCGGTTTCAAGACAATCAGTTTCAAAATGGGAAGGTGCACAAGCTGTTCCCGATTTACAAAAGATAATCAAGATGGCTGAGCTCTTTGGAGTAAGCACGGATTACTTATTAAAAGATGAAATAAGCGATAACGGGTATATAGAAGAACGTCTTGAGGGAGCGGAGATTTCTAATATAAGAAAAGTTTCTATGGAAGAAGCAAACGCATACCTTGAATGTGTAAAAGAAAACTCACCCAAAATCGGAATCGGAGTAATGCTCTGCGTTTTAGCTACTTCATTTCTTATGGTATTTTGTGCATTCTCAGAAAGCATTATGAAAGATAGACAAGGTCTTGCCATCGGAATCGGAATGACAATCATGTTTATTATGATTGCGGTAGCTGTTTTAATCTTTATAGTGTTTGGATCAAAATATGACAAGTATAAATATCTTAAAGAAGAAGAGTTTGAAACAGCTTACGGTGTTGATGGAATGGTGAAAGACAGAAGAGAAAAAGTTGGAACAAAGAATACCGTTACAATTGCGGTTGGAGTACTTGCAATCATCATTTCAATTATTCCCATAATCGTTTCTTCTTTCTTAGATCCTACAGGCGTTACCACACTTTACATGGTGGCTTTACTACTCGCAGTTATAGCAGCTTCAGTTTATTTCTTTGTTAAAGCAGGCTCTGTAACAGAAAGCTTTAAGGTTTTACTTAAGGAAGAGGAATTTGCTTCAAAGTCATCCAAAAAGAAAAATAACATTCTTGGCGGAATCGCAACAGCTTATTGGGTAACAATTACAGCAGTATTCTTATACTTAAATATCGTACTTACTTTAGATAAGGCATGGATTATTTGGCCTATAGCAGGACTTGCATTTGCGGGAATTATGGCGATATTAAATGCCGTGCTTAAAGAAGAGTAAGATTTAGCACTTTAATTTAATAAAAATATTATGATAATCCCCGCGACAATGTTGCGGGGATTGTTGTATACTTAGGAAGAAACGTAAGGAGAAACCTATGAATATAGTTATATTAGAGAGAAGCAGTGTTGGAATGGATGTATCGGTTGATTCTCTTAAAGACCTTGGGAACGTTACCGTATACAACACAACGGAATATGAAGAAATAAAAGAGCGAATCAAAGATGCGGATATAGTAATTGCGAATAAAAGCAGACTGTGTGAAGACACATTGAAGGATGCTAAAAACGTTAAGCTCATCTGTGAATTTGCAACAGGCTTTGACAACGTGGACTTAGACTATTGCAGACAAAGAAACATAGGCGTTTGCAATGTTAGAGACTATAGCACTGAGATGGTTGCCCAGCATACATTTGCAATGGCTTTATTCTTATCAGAAAAGCTTGCCCATTATGATGACTTTGTAAAGAGCGGAAAGTATGCTAATCACAACAGATTTTCTTACTTTGACATTCCTTTTAAAGAGCTTGCGGGAAAGACCTGGGGCGTAATCGGAATGGGAAATATCGGAAGGAAAGTCGCTTCAATTGCAAAGGCTTTCGGATGCAGAGTAATCTTTTATTCTGTTACCGGAAAATCAAGTGTAACGGATTATGAGAGAGTTGACTTTGATACAGTTTTAAAGGAATCGGATTTTCTCTCAATCCACTGTCCTTTATCAGATTTATCAAGAGGCCTTATTGATGCAGCCGCCCTTAAAAAGATGAAGAAAACAGCAGTATTAATAAACGTAGCAAGAGGTCCTATCGTAAAGCAACAGGACTTATACGATGCGCTTGTTAATGGAGAAATTGCGGCAGCAGGACTAGATGTACTTGAAAAAGAACCAATAGCGAAAGACAACCCGTTACAGAAAATTACCGATTCAACAAAGCTTATCATCACGCCTCATTTAGCTTGGGCTTCTGTAGAAGCAAGAGAAAGATGCGTGTCGATGACATATGATAACATTAGGGCGTTTATGGACGGAAAAGAACTTTGCAGGGTAGATAAATAGGAGGATTCTTATATGAGAACAATCGGAATTATCGGAGCAATGGATTTAGAAGTTGAAAAGCTTATTTCTTCCATGAAAGAGAAAAAAGAAGTTGAATACGCAAGAAGAAAATTTTACGTAGGAAAGCTTGAAAACGCCAATGTAGTGCTTGCAAGATGCGGAGTAGGAAAAGTAAATGCCGCTCTTACAGTTCAGATGATGGTAGATAAGTTTAACATTACAGATATTATAAACACAGGCGTTGCAGGTTCTTTGGACGAAAAAATCGACATAGGCGACATGGTGCTTGCAACAGGAGCTGTTTATCATGACGTTGAAGCGGTTGCGTTCGGTTATGAAAGAGGCCAGGTGCCCCAGATGGATGTCTTTGAATTCCCTACAGATAAGGGATTGGTTGACTTAGCCGAAAAGTCATGTCTTAAGGTAAATCCGGATATCAAGGTGTTTAAAGGACGCATTGCATCGGGGGATCAGTTTATAGCGGACAAAGAAACCAAGACGACCATAAAGAAGTACTTTTCACCTTTATGTGTAGAAATGGAAGGCTGTGCTATGGCGCATGCCGCATACGTAAATAACATTAATTGCTTAATTATCAGAGCAATATCCGATAAGGCGGATGATTCTGCAGAAGAAGATTACCCTTCGTTTGAAAAGAAGGCGGCAGAGCATTCCGCAAAGATGGTTATTGAAATGATGAAAAATATTTAATTAAGGAGAGAGTGGGCTATGAAGGTACAATCAAGCGAATATTTAAAAGCCAATAAGGCTCTTTACAAAGAGCTTTTGGATAAGCTTCTTAATACCTATGAATATGCTTCGATCTTGGCTGCGGATTCAGTCGGAAAAGTATATTCTGTTTCAAAAAGCGGTATAAATATGAGAGAAGACGATTTATACACGCAGAGAGGATTTGTTGTAAAGGTATATAATGACGGTTCTTTTGCAGAATACAGCGGAAGCAAGATTTCTAAAGAAGAAATAGATGCAATCGTTGATACAATTGCAAAAAGACTTGTTACCTTAGAAGCAAAAAGAGAAAAGAACTCATACAAAATGCCTGAAGATGAAAAGGTAAGCTTTTCTAAGAGCACTGATTATGAGATTTCACCTTTTGAATTCGGGGATAAGAAAATTGTTGAAAGAATTACCGAGATTCAGAAGAAAGGTCTTGCATACGATGAGAGAATATTGGATTTTTACTGTTCACTACAGTTTCAGAAGTATTCAAAGCTTTTCTTATCAAGAAACAAAGACCTTGAACAGAACGTTATGTGGACATGCGGTGCAGTTGCCGCTTTGTCATTAAAGGGAGAAGAAGTTAAGCAGGCTTA
>JAILCK010000305.1 GCA_024680435.1 Lachnospiraceae bacterium | reverse complement strand
TTGATGAGGAAGATTTAGCGCGCCAAGCATAGGATTACTTAGTCTAAAAGGATTATTAAGCCTCATCAAACATAGAGTTTGATGAGGCTTTTGTTTTTATTAGGAGGGAAAAATGATTATTAAGAACGAAATACCCATACTGGAATATGATGATGCTTCAAAAGAAGTTATTTCTCCAAAGCAAGATGTAGAAGAATTAAAGCTTCCAAAGAAGTGTCTTATAGCATTTTTAAGTGAATGCGTTGACGAATACGCAAAGGCTCATAACGCAACAATAGCTGAAGAAATCATTACATTCTCACATGTGGTTAAAATTTACATTTTGCATGAAGGCGATGAAGATATTTGCCTTATCCAGCCCACTATCGGATCGGCGGCAGCAGTACAGGCTTTGGATATTCTAATTGCCTGCGGATGTGAAAAGATTATAGCCGTAGGCTCTTGCGGAGTGCTTGCGGACTTACCGGAAAACGCTTTCTTGGTACCTACTAAGGCACTTAGAGCAGACGGAACGTCTTATCATTATTTACCTGCATCAAGGTATGTAGAGCTTGATGAGGATGCAATTAAGGCTATAGAACGTTGCTTTACAAAGCACGAATTACCTTTTGTCACCACCACCACTTGGACAACGGACGGCTTTTTCAGAGAAACAAAGGATATGGTTAAGTATCGTCTTGAAGAGGGATGCGAGGTAGTGGAAATGGAATGTGCCGGAATGGCGGCTTGTGCTAAAAAGCGCGGAGCTAAGTTCGGACAGTTTCTTTTTACAGCCGATTCTTTGGCAAACGTGCATGAATACGATACCAGGGATTGGGGCTTAGCGTCCCACGAAAAGGCGCTGCTTCTTGGCCTTGAAGTATTAAGAGAGTTTAACTAGGAGGGAAAAATGGAGTTAATAAGAGTACAGGATTCTGATACAAAGAAAGCCTATGAAATGTATATGACATTTGAGAAAGACGAGAACGGCTATATCTGTCCTGTGTACGGATATGATTATGATGAATTTCTTAAATGGATAGATAAAAAAAGAGACTGGAGCGTAGGAAAAAGTCTTCCTGAGGGCTTTGTGCCGGATACCACTTACATTTTGGAAGATGAAGGAAAGTATGTGGGCGCTTTTAACTTAAGGCATCACTTAAACGACTTTTTAAGGGAAGGGCCGGGCCATATTGGATACGGCATTTCCAAAGAATATCGCGGAAAGGGCTATGCCACAAAGGGACTTTTGCTTACCTTAGAAAAGGCCAAAGAACACGGAATCTATGAGGCATATTTATCCGTTAACAAGGATAACCCGGCAAGTCTACAGGTGCAAAAAAAGTGCGGAGCCTACATTCATCATGAAAACGACAAGGAGTACTTTACAAGAATTAACCTTGAAACAAAAAGGGAAGAAATAGTCGAAAACTATTATAAAGCCTATGATGAAGACAGTAGACTTCAAAGAACCTGGCATGGCAGGCTTGAATACGCCACCACAATGCATTACATCCATAAGTACGCTAAGAAAGGCGCAAAGATTTTGGAAGTTGGCGCGGGAACCGGAAGATACAGCGTGGCACTTGCAAAGGAAGGCTTTGACGTAACTGCGGTGGAGCTTACAAGTGCAAACCTTGAAGTTTTAAAGAAAAACGGAGAGGGCGTAAAGACACTTAAGGCCATTCAAGGGGACGCCACAAACTTAAAAGATATTAAGGATGGCACCTTCGATGTAACGGTGGTGCTTGGCCCCTTCTATCATTTATATGAAAGAAAAGACCTTGATAAGGCCATAAAAGAAGTCTTGAGAGTCACTAAGAAAGACGGAATTGTGATGTTTGCATACATTTCAGTTTATGCAATTATGTATATGAACTACTTTCAGGGAAACTGGGCTTTCGGAGAGGAAGAAAACTTTACGAAAGACTATAAGGTTAAGCACTATAAAGAGCAGGTTTTCACAGGCTTTGACATAGAAGAGTTTTCTCATCTGTTTGACGATAAGGACATAGACTATATCACAACCGTATCTACCGATCAGTGTATCGGGGCCCTGGAAGAAAGAAACGATTTCTCCCTTCCCGATGCAGACTTTGACGCTTTCTTTAAATGGCACCTTGCAATCTGTGAAAAGAAAGAACTTCTTGGAAGCGGCTGCCACATATTGTATATCTGCAAGAAAAGATAGATACTGTATCTATAGAAATACGGAGAAAGAAAATGCCAAAATCCATTGAAGAAATTGCTCTTGCCTGGGAAGAAAAGTATAGATACGGCTCTGTTGAAAAAAGAAAGATAAGAGCCTCGCTTTGGAAGCCCTATTACTCGTTAGTCTATGAGGCTCAGAGAAATGTAAAATTTGAGGTCCCCGATAAACCCGATGAGCTCATACAAAAGCTATCGGATATAGGCGCAATAACAAAAGACTCAAAAGTCCTTGATATAGGCGCGGGCCTTGGGGGCCACACCTTTCAGATAGCTAAAATAGCAAAAGAAGTGGTTTCTTTGGACACTAACGAAGTAGCTCTTTCCATTCTAAATAAAAGGGCAAAAGAAAACGGTGTTAAAAACGTGACCACAATCAACACTTCCTGGGAAGACTATCAGGCGACAGATAAGTATGATCTGGTGTTTTCTTCCATGTGCCCGGCTATCTGCAATATAGAAGAAATAAAGAGGATGGAGTCTTTATCAGAGGGATATTGCGTGCTTATTACGGTCATGGCAGGATCTTATGATAAGCACAGAAAGAAAATGATGGGTGAGCTTAACTTAAAGCCCGAAGGCATGATCACAGACTTTGATACATACAAAGAAGTGCTTGTAGCTATGGGACGGGATGTAAAGGAAGCTACCAAAACCACAAAGCATGAGTATAAGACTTTTCTTGCCGATTTGCTTGATACAATGCCCACCTATTTTAAGATTTTTGGCATAGATGAGGAAAAATCGGTTTCTTTTATCAAAGAATACTTTAATAAAAATCAAGAAGACGGACATTTAAATGATGAAAGTTTGATGAATATAGGTATGCTTTATTGGAAACCAAGAAAAAACAGATAGTTTCTGCTTTGCGACTCTCTTGCGAATAGACACCCAATAGTAGAGAAAACTTGACAAATATAAGCAAAACCAATAAATTATTATTGACAGAAATGAACCTTATAATGATATGAAATCGTTATTAGGTTGTGTAGTATAATGATAAGTGTAAAAATCTGTTATTTTTAGTTAAGTTGGAGGATATTATTTATGGCATGTTTTCTTGTATCGGCAGCCGAAGCTGCTGTAGTTACAGCGGTTGAAAAGAAAGAAGCTAAGAGAGAAATGCTTCATGCATCAGAGCATGGTCACGTAGAAGAGGTTAAGATTCCTTTTTCAAGAAAGCTTAAATGGCTTAAGA
>JAILCK010000272.1 GCA_024680435.1 Lachnospiraceae bacterium | reverse complement strand
TATAATGTCATATCCGTAGCTTCCAAAGCCCTTTGACTTTGCCACGTCCGCAATTACCTTATACATTGCCTCGGTGTTTTCTTTGCCCCCTACCTTTTCAAGCGTTCTTCCAAAAGACCTGCCTAAGCGCTCAGGCACCTTATCGCCCGAAAGCATTTCGTAATAAAGGTCTCTGTCATAATAGATTTCCACCATCTCGGAAGACTCGTTAACATGCTTAAAAGCAAGCCTTTGAGCCATTAAATAGTTAAAGCTCTTTTCCACATTTCCGTAGTGATATACATCAGTTCTTGTGGTGTTAATGTTTATGCAAAGAAAACACGCTAAAAGAGAAAGAGCCAAAATATTCATCGCATTGCGCTTTTTTTTGATAATTCCGTAAATGATAATCGGGAATGTAAATACAAGCATCAAAACGGAGTAATCCTTATTTAAAAGCCCCAAAGCTCCTTCCAAAAGCACAATTCCGATGATATTAAAAGCTTGTCCTTTTACATCAATCTCATCCGTCACCCTGTAAAAATGCAAAAGAAGCCTTATGATTCCAACGGTTTCTGCCAGTATTAAAGCATTTGGCAAAATCGTGAAAGCAGTTTGCAGAATAATGGGATTAAAAACTATGAATAAATCCGCAAAGATATAGTTAATTTTCCTTGTTTTATCAGTAACGTCATAAGGGAAAAAAGCAGCCAAAAGAACTAAGAGTTGAACTAAATACATGATAGTTCCGTGGCCGAATATTCCCAACAACATTGCATAACCAAGACCCATGTAATCATCGATTACAAGGGTCTTTGAAGCTGCTATGTAATTGTAAGCGATTGAATCTTCATAAAAGCCGGTTATGTTAAAGCCTATCCAGATAAGTCCAAGGATTACTTCGATAGCGGTGGCTAATTTAAGTAAGATCCAAAAGAAATCTTTTATTTTTTTAGACATGATAGAATTCTTTTACTTTTTTAATAACAAAATCTGCTTCTTCTTCCTTTAAGCCATAGTAAAGAGGAAGTCTTGTAAGTCTTTCGCTTTCTTTTGTGGTGTATACATCTTCTCCGTGGAAACGGCCGAATTTTTTACCTGCGGGAGCTGTGTGAAGAGGCACGTAATGGAATGCGGAAAGGATTCCGTCCTTACCAAGTGCTGCTATAAGCTCTGTACGTTCCTTAATGTCCTTTGTCTTAATGTAGAACATGTGGGCGTTGTGCTTGCACTCTGCCGGAACTGTGGGAAGCTCCAAAATTCCTCTTTCCTTTAAAGGTGTTAAGCCTTCCATATATTGATTCCATCTTGCAAGACGGAAATCATTAATTTCATCTGCCATTTCAAGCTGAGCGTAAAGGTAAGCTGCATTCATATCGCTTGGAAGGTATGAAGAACCATAATTCTGCCAAGTGTACTTATCTACCTGACCTCTAAAGAACTTGCTTCTGTCTGTACCCTTTTCGCGGATGATTTCAGCTTCTTCTGCCATCTTAGGGTCTCTGATTAAAAGCGCTCCGCCTTCGCCCATTGAGTAGTTCTTTGTTTCATGGAAAGAAAGAGCTCCGAAGTCGCCAAATGTTCCAAGGGCCTTTCCTTTGTATTCAGACATAATGCCCTGAGCCGCATCTTCTACCACCATTAAGTTATGGCGCTTTGCGATATCCATAATCTTATCCATTTCACAGGAAACCCCCGCGTAGTGAACAGGAGCGATTACCCTTGTTCTGTCCGTAATAGCTTCTTCTATCTTATTTTCGTCTATGTTCATAGTGTCAGGGCGAATATCCACAAACACTATCTTGGCGCCTCTAAGTACAAATGCATCTGCAGTTGACACAAAGGTGTAAGCAGGCATTATCACTTCATCGCCTTCTTTTAAATCACAAAGTAAAGCTGCAAGTTCAAGAGCGTGGGTGCAAGAAGTTGTAAGTAAAGCCTTTGAAGTGCCTGTCTTCTTTTCAAGCCACTCGTTATCCTTCTTTGTAAACTCACCGTCGCCACAAATCTTCATGTTGTCGACTGCCTGCTTTATGTAGTCCATTTCTTTTCCCGTAAAGGGAGGCACATTAAATCTGATTTTGTAATCTGCC
Organism: Lachnospiraceae bacterium; assembly: GCA_024680435.1. Taxonomy (GTDB): domain Bacteria; phylum Bacillota; class Clostridia; order Lachnospirales; family Lachnospiraceae; genus UBA1258. The sequence goes on along the minus strand of JAILCK010000272.1, from coordinate 78 downwards.
ATAATATCTCTCCGTTTTTATTTTTTATTAGTCAAATATACTTTAAGTACATCGTTACTATATACAACCTCGTAGCCG
>JAILCK010000241.1 GCA_024680435.1 Lachnospiraceae bacterium | reverse complement strand
TACGGTGCTACAGGAAAAGAAATTACCGCGGCTTTGGACAGACATGACGAAAGGCTTGGAAATATCCTTAAATGGCTTGAAAAAAAGCGCCCTATGGACGATACAACCGTTATCGTGCTTGGTGACCACTGTCAGATTGATGCCCATACAATTACCTATCTTAACAAGGCATTTGTCGATAAGGGTTACATCACGCTTAAGAACGGAAAAGTCACGGATTATAAGGCTATCACCAAGACCTGTGACGGCTCCACCTACGTATATTTAAATCCAAAGAAAACATATACAGAAAAGTTTTATGATGAATTCATAGATTTCTTAAACGAATTAAAGAAAAACGAAGCCCTTGGAATAGAAGAAATTTACACATCCGATGAAGCAAAAGAAATGGGAGCGGATTCTGATTGCTTTTGCATGATAGAAGGTAAGGAAGGCTTCTATTTCCTTGATAATTACGATGTTTTAACCGAATCGGTCAACGAGACAAAGAACCATAAAATGCTTGCCATTCATGGTTGTCTTCCTACAAAAGAATTAAACAAAACCTTCTTTGCGGCATTCGGAAAAGGCATAAAGAAGGGTGTAAGAGTGTCGGAAATGCATCTTTGGGATGAAGGCCCCACAATTGCTAAGATTCTTGGCGGTAATCTTGGCAGAACAGACGGAAAACTTATAGAAGAAATTTTTGAGTAAAGAAAAAGCCCGAATCATTTCGGGCTTTTAAAATAGCTTTTCAACAAGTAAATTGTAAACATCCTGATTGGCCGTTTCCCATTTGTCGCAAATGGATGCCGCCAATTCTTCCGTTGGAACAGACATCGTAAGGTTTACAAGATTTATGTTCTTTTCACGGATTATCATGTTTGCTTCGTATTCACCGGTTGTTGACTTATAGTAATTTGAAAGAACGGACACTTCGTTTTTTAACTCATATTCGTTTTCTTTAAAATACTTATCAATTTCTTCTCTGATGGAAGAACTGATTCGGTTTTCAAAGAAACCAAGTGTCTGTCTCCCTTCTTCGGTAATTTCCAAATGAGTACGGTTTCTGATTGACTTAGCTCTCACCATGTCAGCGTCCGTAAGCTCTGAAATTGCCTGCTGAAGCTTTAAAAACGTAGTGTATTCTTTTTCCAGAATAAAATCTCCCACCTGAGCTTTTGTTAAGGGAAAGTTTACTCTGTCAAGCATATACAACACTATTAACTTATAAAGTGTAATAGGATCCTGAGTCATTAAAAAACCTCTAAAATTCACTCTTTACTTTTTTTAAAAAGGCAATTATAATCATAACCATAAAAAAATTGTTTTTCAAGTTAATCATTAAACTTCTAAACAACTATCATCAACCGGATGGTATCCGAGCACGGATACTTCTTAGTTAACCTGCATTTACCCACAGGAGGAAAAATGAGAGAAAGATATGAAACACTCGCTATACGCGATTTGCGTGCTATAGCAAAAATCAGAGGCATTAAAGGTGCGTCCAGTATGAGTAAAGGACAGGTAATCGAAATGCTTGTTCTTTTAGACGAAACTGAAGAAAAGGCCAGAGTTGCCGCAAACTATGAAGCAGGAACCATTTCCGCAGAGGAAGATTCCCAAGAAGGAGACGAAGAAAAGAAAACGGCTCCCAAAACAAGAGCACCCCGCACGGTTAAGGCAAAGCCCAGCGATAACCTCATCGAGGAAGCTTTTGAAAGACAGGCTGCTTTAAATCCCGGAAAAAGCGTGGAAGACATGAAGCAGTTGTATCTTGAAAGAAAACAGAAAGAAGACGAAGAAAGAAACGTCGACAGCGGTATTATTGCAAAAGGTATTTTGGAAATCATGCCCGACGGCTTCGGATTCATAAGATGTGAAAACTATTTGCCCGGAGAAAACGACGTTTACGTTGCTCCCGGCATTATCAGAAAATATGGCTTAAGAACCGGTGATATTGTGGAAGGTTCCACAAGAGTGAAAGCCGCAAGCGAAAAGTTTTCCGCTATCATGACTTTAAAGTCTGTTAACGGCTACAATCCCGACACTATTCCAAGCCGCATAAGCTTTGAAAACTTAACACCCATTTTCCCGGATGAAAGAATCAAACTTGAAATGCCCGGTTCCACCGTTGCAATGCGTGTTATGGACTTGTTAAGCCCTGTAGGAAAAGGCCAAAGAGGTATGATTGTATCTCCTCCCAAAGCCGGTAAAACTACATTATTAAAAGAAGTTGCAAAGTCTGTTAAAAGAAACAATCCCGAAATTCACATGATTATTCTTTTGATTGACGAACGTCCCGAAGAAGTTACCGATATTAAGGAAGCTATCGAAGGACCTAATGTAGAAGTTATTTATTCAACATTTGATGAGCTTCCCGAGCACCACAAAAGAGTGTCCGAAATGGTTATAGAGCGTGCTAAGCGCCTTGTTGAGCACCATAAAGACGTAATGATTTTACTTGACTCAATCACACGTCTTACAAGAGCTTACAACTTAACCGTTCCCCCGTCAGGACGTACACTTTCAGGTGGTCTTGACCCTGCGGCTTTACATATGCCAAAGCGTTTCTTTGGTGCCGCAAGAAACATGCGTGAAGGCGGTTCTTTAACAATCCTTGCTACAGCCCTTGTTGATACAGGCTCAAAGATGGATGACGTTGTATACGAAGAATTTAAGGGAACAGGTAACATGGAAATGGTGCTTGACCGTAAGCTTTCTGAAAAGCGTATTTTCCCTGCAATCGATATTGCAAAGTCAGGTACAAGAAGAGACGACTTACTTCTTACAAAGGAAGAAATCGACGCTGTCAATATGCTTAGAAAGGGCATTAACGGCTTAAAGCCCGAAGAAAGTGTTGACAGAATCCTTGATATGTTCTCTAAGACCAGAGGAAATACAGACTTTATACATATGGTAAATAAAATTCAGCTTTTCTAAGCTGAATGAGGAGGGGTAATGAAAACAAACAAAAAAAATATCGTTTCAGCTTTGATTTTATTGGCTGTATTCTTGGTATTTACGGTACTTATCAAAACAGTTAATGTAGCGGCCATAGGTCCGGAAGGCACAAGCGTAGGATTTGCATTTATAAATGAAACATTTAAAAATGTATTTCCCTTTAGCGAAACCTTTTATAAGTTAAGCGAATTTCTTGGATACTTAGCTCTACTAACCTGCGGTTTCTTTGGATGTGTGGGCTTAGCACAGTTAATTAAAAGAAAGAGCTTAAAGAAGGTAGATAAAGACATTTATGTCCTTGCAGGCTTTTACATCGTAGTGCTTGCCTGCTACGCTTTATTTGAAAAGATTGTCATTAACTATCGCCCCATAATTTTGGACGAAGGCCTTGAAGCATCATACCCTTCAAGTCACACAATCTTAAGCCTTTGCGTATTTGCTTCCGCAGCCTACATGGTTGAAAGATATTTAAAGAACCAAAAAGCCCTTAAAACAATCTTCGGTACTGCTTCTATCGTGTTAGCTGTGGTTACAGTTGTTTTCAGAGCTTTCAGTGGCGTACATTGGTT
>JAILCK010000229.1 GCA_024680435.1 Lachnospiraceae bacterium | reverse complement strand
TATTTGAGAGCGCTCTTCTGCCAGGAGAAATCGGCAGCCATAGCTCTGTCTATCATTTTATTCCATTCTCGTTTTCTGTCGTAGTAAATTCTTTCTGCGTTTCTTACGCAGTTAAGCATCTCGTGGGCATTGTAATTGCTGAATGAGAAACCTGTTCCTTTGCTCTCGTATTCATTGTAGGGCTCAACGGTATCTTTTAATCCGCCTGTCTCTCTTACAATTGGAAGTGTGCCATAGCGAAGGGCAATTAATTGGCTTAAACCGCAGGGCTCAAAGAGGGAAGGCATCAAAAATGCATCAGATGCAGCATAAACCTTATGTGCAAGCTCTTCGGAATAATAGATGTTTGCGGAAACCTTGTCGCCGTACTTCCAAGCAAAGTGCCTAAACATATTTTCATAGCGCTCTTCACCGGTGCCCACCACCACAATCTGGATGTTATCTGAACACATTTCATCCATCATGTATGCAATAAGGTCAAAGCCCTTTTGGTCTGTAAGTCTTGAAATGATACCGATCATCATAGCCTTAGGATTTACTGAAAGTCCAAGCTCTGCCTGAAGGGCGGTTTTATTTTTTACCTTTTCTTTTCTGAATGTAATTGCATCAAAGGGATACTTTAAGAACTTATCCTTCGAAGGATCAAATTCCGTATAGTCTATACCGTTAACGATACCTCTTAAAGAATTAGCTCTTGCTCCAAGAAGGCCGTTAAGTCCTTCGCCATAAAAGTCTGTAAGGATTTCTTTTGCATAAGTGGAACTTACGGTAGTAATGGCATCCGCATACACAAGGCCACCCTTTAAAAGGTTAGCATCTTTATAAGATTCAAGTTTGTCAGGTGTAAAGAAATAGTCTGATAAACCGGTTATTGCCTTAACTTCGTTAACGCTCCATCTTCCCTGGAATTTAAGGTTATGAATGGTCATAACGCTCTTAATTCCCTGATAAAAAGTGTTACCCTGAAAACGTTCTTTTAAGTAAACGGGCACAAGTCCTGTCTGCCAGTCATGGCAATGGATGACTTCCGGTTTAAAATCTATAAGGGGCAAAGCCGAAAGAACCGCTTTTGAAAAATAAGCGAATTTTTCGATTTCAAATAAGGGGCTGTCGCCGTAAGGCTTTGAGCCGTTAAAATAGTATTCGCTGTCAATGAAATAATAAGTAATGCCGTCTTCCACAGCAGACAACACACCAACGTACTCATTTCTCCAGTTAAAATCCATGTAAAAATGAGTAACATACTTCATTTTACTCTTCATTTCTTCTTTCATGCAGGCGTACTTTGGAATAAACACTCTTACATCAAAGTAACGCTTGTCAATGCACTTAGGAAGCGAGCCCACAACATCCGCAAGGCCTCCTGTTTTAATGAACGGAACGCCTTCGCTTGCCACAAACAAAATATTTTTCATATATATCCCCACTTTATAAAAACACCTTACTTAGATAAGCATATTACATTTAGATTAAAAATACAAAGCCTATACAAAATATGTAACTCCGGAGAATAAAAGAACGTAATACCACACTCCGCTATAAACATGCCAAAGTAAAATTACGGTTTCCAATGACAATATAATTTTTGCGGATATCTTAGCTCTGTTTTTTAAGTAGTCTTTTATACACACATACATTGAAACCAAAAATACAAAGAACAAAGCTATGGAATATCCCCAGAAAAAGTTTGAATCAAGGTTTCTTTCTCCTGTTTCCAAAAGCAAAAATACTTCAAGGAAAGAAACTGCCCACATAATAAGGGTTCCAAAGTAAAGCTTATCTTTATAAAAGTCTTTTATATGAGTAAACAAAACTACCAAAGGAAACAATACAGAAAGAATGAGAGTTGCCTTAGGATGGTCTCCTCTCATGGCTAACGCAGTAAAGGGGCTTATGGTGTAGCCGTTTGAACCGTTGGTTCCTGACATTACAATGCTTTGAAGAATCATTACTCCAATGGGAAGCACCACGCTAAGCGCCATAATAAATACATTTTTAAACTTGGTCCCATTGATTAAATCAATCAAAAGAATGATCGCAAGAAGCGGCGCGAAAACCGTTAGGAAACTTGCCTTAAATCCTGTTGTAAGTGTCAAAAACAAGGTAAACAAGAAAAAGTCTTTCATGTTTACTTTTTCTTTGTAACTTGAATAGAGTCTTAAAAATACAATTAAAGTTAAAACCGCAAATAAGCGCATGAAAACGTATGTGGAGTTGTGCCACATGTTTGCGTTTTCATATCCGATATAATGCTGCTTGTTTGCAGCCTTAAGGTAAAAGCCCATTGTGAAATTAGCAAAGAAAGAAACCACATACAATACGTTATCATTTACTTCACCGTTAAAATGCTTATTAAATGCCTTTAAAAGCTTAAAGGTAAAGAAAACCGTTATAGATGTGGCTATTGCCAACACTAAGGCTATTAATATATCCGAAAATTTAAATAGTGATAAAAAAAGATAGATAAATGCAGCCAGTGAATGATAGTAATGCTTATTAACCGCAAAATCCACATGCACAGCCGTATCAGACTCAAACCTTCCCGTAACCGGGTACTGAAGCTGATTATAGTAAAGAAAAATAAGTGAAATTGTGTATATCAAAAGAAAGATAAAGAAAACAATCTTTCCGATGTTTTTATTCTTAATTTCCATATTCTTACAAGTTCTTTCTTTCCTTGGCTCTTCTCTTTAATTCCTTGGCGTTTTCAATAGTCGCAGCGTTTTCTTCATCAAATCCCAAAAGTCTTGAAAGCTCTTCTATTTCACCCTTTTCATCAAGCTTATTGATTGATGTGGTGGTGGCGCCATCTATAAATGCTTTCTTAATTTCAAAGTGTCTGTCTGAAAATGCTGCAATCTGAGCTAAGTGAGTGATTAAAATAACCTGATGTTCCTTTGACAGTTTTGATAATCTGCCGGACACTTCCCATGCGGTCTTTCCGCTGATGCCTGCATCAATTTCATCAAAAATCAAAGCATCGACAGAGTCCTTTTTCGCTAAGATAGTCTTCATGGCAAGCATTATTCTTGATAATTCACCGCCTGAAGAAACATTCTTCATAGGCTTAAGGGGCTCACCCGGGTTTGTGGAAATAAGAAAATCTATATTATCAAATCCGTTTTCCGAAACAAGCTCTTCATTTGTATCAAAGTTAACTTCAAATCTTGAATCAAGGAAATTTAGATTCATTAGCTCCCCTGATAAAAGCTTTGAGAGCTCTTTGGCTGCGCTCTTACGTAATGAAGATAACTTTAAAGCGCTTTCTTTGTAGGAAAAAAAAGCTTTGTCTAAATCAGCTTTAAGATTTGAAAGGTATTCTTCCAAGTTTTCAAGCTTAGATAACTCTTCGCTCTTTTCATCAAGATAAGAAAGAATGTCTTCTATCCTATTACCAAATTTAAGTTTAAGGGAATTAATGGTATTAAGCCTGTCTTCAACTCTTTCAAAGTCTTCGGGTGAAAAATCAAGCTTTTCCATGTAATTTGCGGCATCAAGCATAAAGTCCCCTAAAAACTCTTCACATTGAATAAGAGAATCTTCAAGGGCAACCGCTTCTTCATCAAGTGAAGAAACCTTCTTTGCCGCAGCGATTGCTCTTGAAAGCATACTGCTTACATCATTTCCCGAGCCTTCGGAAACAATGGCCATAGCTTCGTTAAGAGAGTTAAGAATCCTTTCTGCCGACTGCATTCTCTTATAGTCTGCTTCAAGTTCTTCATCTTCTCCAACCTTTAAATCGGCATTTATAATTTCATCAATCTCATATCTTAAAAGGCTTATCTGTCTTTCCCTTTGGCTTGAAGACTCCAAAGCCTTGTCATATTCACTCTTTAATCTGTTGTATTCTTTGCAAAAAGAAACCACGCTTCTCTTTGCTTCTTCTACTTCAAAGCCTCCGAATGCATCAAGCATATCTCTTTGCTTGTTGTTTGAAAGCAATGATTGATGCTCGTGCTGGCCGTGAATGTCAATTAAGCCGCCCGCAAGTTCTTTTACCTGCTTGGCCGGCACAATTTCACCGTTAATCTTAAAAACTGTTTTAGTGGGAGTTATTTTTCTTGAAATGCAAACGGAAGAATCTTCTGAAGAAATTTCCATTTCATTAAGAAGAGCTTTTGTTTCTTCGCCTGCCGAAAAAACAAGCTCTACATAGGCTTCTTCCTCCCCTGTACGAATAACATCTTTATCGGCCTTCGCTCCCAGAGCAAGGTTAATGGAGCCTAACAATATTGATTTACCGGCACCTGTCTCACCGGTTAAGATGTTTAACCCCTTGTCAAAGGATATCTCGCACTCTTTAATAAGTGCAAGATTCCTTACATGCATGTACTCTAACATATTCTCCGCCTTCTCTTCTCTCTCGGAGTTTGTGTTTTATTTCTTTATAAGCTGTGAAATCTTTTCAAGCAAAAGCTTGGTGTCTTCCACGGTTCTTACAGCCATCATGATGGTATCGTCGCCTGCTATGGTGCCCACGATTTCCGCAAAGTGCATTGAATCGATTGCTGCGGCAACCGCCATGGCCATACCGGAAACAGTCTTAATAACTAAGATGTTCTGAGCCATATCGATAGATACAAACCCATCGTTTAATACTCTTAAATACTTTTCATCAAGCTCATAATCGTTTACGGTATCAACAGCATACTTTGAACGTCCGTTTCCGATGTTTTGCTTGTAAAGGTGTAATGACTTAATGTCTCTTGAAACTGTGGCCTGAGTTACGTTATAGCCTTCCTTTGAAAGCCTTGCGCAAAGCTCGTCCTGAGTCTCAATGGCTTCTTTTTCAATAATTTCCAGTATCTTTCTTAATCTTGCATTCTTCATTGGTTTCCCTCAGTTATGAATGTTAATCGTTCATTTTTCTTTGTAAAATTTCAAGGAAACTAACTTTGTTAAGCTTAATGATTCTTGTACGCTTGTCGCTTCTTCTCATGATGAAAGAATCACCTGTCTTTAAATCAAAGTGTGCGGCACCGTCGCTCATCGCAAAAGCAACCTGTTCTCCGCCGTTCTTTGCTTCCTTAATTTCGATATATACTTCATCCTCGCCTGCAAGCACAATGCTTCTTGAATTCATTGTGTGAGGGCAAACGGGAGTAAGCACCAAAAGGTCAGCGCAAGGCTCCACAATGGGACCTCCTGCCGAAAGGTTGTATCCTGTTGAACCTGTAGGTGTGGATACGATAACACCGTCAGCTCCGTAAGATTTTAAGAACTGGCCGTTTACATATACATCAAAGTTGATGGCTCTGAAAGGCTGTGACTTTAATACGGAAATATCGTTTAAAGCAACCGTTCTTGTAACCACGTTACCGTCACGGATGATGGTGCCTTCAAGCATCATTCTTTCTTCGATAAAATATTCGCCTGTAATAAGATCGTTTAACGCTGAAGTAATGTTACTTTTTTCAACTTCTGCCAAGTATCCCAAAGAACCTAAATTTACACCAAGAAGAGGAATTTCTTCTTCCACAAGATCTCTTGCCGCTCTAAGCATTGTTCCGTCTCCGCCAAGAACAATAATGGCATCGGGACGCATTCCGACTTCAAAAACAGCAGCTTCTTCTTTTCCGTAGATTTTTTCATCATTCATGATATCAATTTCTACGGTCTTACCGTTCTTTTCAAGGAAATCCTTTATAAGATTTGTTACTTCAAATCCCTGATCTTTAGATTCATTTGTGCGTATCAAAAAGTGTTTCATTCTTTTCTCCATTCCGACAAGCGTTATTTTTCCAAGCTTGAATGCGCTTCATCAACTATTTTTTCTATTTCAAAATTATTATCATTATTAGAATCGCTCTTTTCGATAAAAAGAAGGTATTCTATGTTTCCTTCCGGGCCTTTAATGGGGGAATAATCAAGTCCCAAAATGGTAAATCCCACGCTCTTTGCATATTCTATAACCTTTTCTATAACAGATATATGCACCTTTTTGTCTTTAACTACGCCCTTTTTACCTACTTCCTCGCGGCCTGCTTCAAATTGGGGTTTTATTAAGCATACCATTTTTGCGCCGTTACGTATAATATTTATTGCAGGTTCCAAGATTTTTGTTAAAGAAATAAAGGAAACATCCACGGAAGCAAAATCAGGTTCGCATCCTATATCATCTGGAGTTACATACCTAAAATTGGTTTTTTCCATGCACACCACTCGTTCATCATTTCTAAGGCTCCAGGCAAGCTGTCCGTGACCTACGTCTATGGAATAAACCTTAACTGCTCCGTTTTGAAGCATACAATCCGTAAATCCTCCGGTAGAAGCACCTATGTCCATACATGTGGCGCCCTTTAAATCAATCGGAAATGAGGCTAGAGCTTTTTCAAGCTTTAAACCTCCGCGGCTTACATATTTAAGCTTTTCTCCTCTTACTTCTATGTTGGATTTTTCAGGGTCGAATACAGAGCCTGCTTTGTCTTCCTTTTGACCGTTTACATAGACATCCCCCGCCATAATGACGGCCTTTGCCTTTTCTCTGGAAGTTACAAGACCTCTTTCAACCAGCAAAACATCCAGTCTTTCTTTCATGCTTTCCTCTTACAAATTTAATTCTTTTGCTTTTGTAACAATCTTATTATAAATCGTATCTGCGTCGATTCCGATTTCTTTTTTCAAAATATCCACATTACCATGCTCAACGTACTCATCGGGTATGTAAACAGTGAGTAAAGAAACGTCTGAGCCTTCGCGGTCATAAAACTCGCGGGTCCTCTCGCCAAAGCCTCCGCTTGCAACGTTTTCTTCCAAAGTAACAATGAGCTTATGATTCTTAGTTAAATAAGCACACATTTCTTCGTCCAAGGGCTTTGCAAATCTGGCATTTACAAGTGTGCAGGATAGGCCTGATTCTTTAATCTTTTCTCTTACAGCTTCTGCTGTCTTTACCATAGAGCCAAAGGCAAGAATCGCAATATCCTTTTCTTCATAAATCATCTCAGCCTTACCGTATTTTACAGGCTCTCTGTGTTCTTCCAATCCGTCATAAGCTTCGCCTCTTGGATATCTTATGGCGATGGGGCCTTTAAAATCGTTTATGGCAAACTTAAGCATGTCGGACAGTTCCCATTTATTCTTTGGAGCCATGATGGTCATGTTGGGAATTGATGAAAGGAAGGAAACATCAAAAATACCCTGGTGAGTCTCTCCGTCACTTCCCACAACTCCTGCTCTGTCTATTGCAAACACCACATGCAAATTCTGTATGCAAACATCATGTAAAATCTGGTCGTAGGCTCTTTGTAAAAATGAAGAATAAATAGCAACAACGGGAATCATACCGCCTGCTGCAAGGCCTGCTCCGAATGTAACAGCATGTTCTTCAGCAATTCCCACATCAAAGAAACGATTGGGATAAGCGTTTCTAAAGCGCTTTAAACCTGTACCGTCCGCCATTGCTGCAGTTATAGCAACAACCTTAGGGTTTCTTTCGCCCATTTTAACCATAACGGTAGAGAATACGTCTGTATAATTTGACTTTGACTTTGTGCTCTTAGATAAACCTGTAGCTATATCAAAGGGCTCTGTTCCATGGAATCTTGAAGGATGCCTTTCGGCAGGTAAATACCCCTTCCCCTTCTTTGTAAGCACATGCACCAAAACAGGTCCTTTGCAACGCTTTGCGTCATTAATAACTTCCAAAACGCCTTTAACGTCATGTCCGTCAACGGGGCCTAAATATGTAATGCCCATGTCTTCAAAGAACATGCCGGGCACCACCATACTCTTAACGGTGCTTTTTGCTTTTCTGATTCTTTTAACTATATTTTCGCCGCCCGGAAAGCTCATAAGCTTATTAAGTACGCTTTCCTTTAAGTCAAGGTAACTGTCTGCGGTTCTTATCTGGTTTAAATATTTTGATACACCGCCCACGTTTTCTGAAATGGACATGTTGTTATCATTAAGCACGATGATAAAGTTTGTTTCAAGTTTTGAAGCGTTGTTTAAAGCTTCATAAGCCATGCCGCCTGTCAAAGAACCGTCACCGATTACAGAAACTACGGTATAATCATCGTTTCTTAATTCTCTTGCCTTAACAAGGCCAAGGCCTGCGGAAATAGATGTGGATGAATGCCCTGTGTTAAATGAGTCGCATTCGCTCTCTTTCCTCTTAGGGAAGCCTGCCATTCCGCCGTATTTTCTGAGTGTATCAAATCCTTCTCTTCTTCCTGTCAAAAGCTTATGGGTGTAAGACTGATGGCCCACGTCCCAAATAATTCTGTCCTTAGGAAGATTAAGGGCTAAATGAAGTGCCATGGTAAGCTCCACACATCCTAAGTTTGAGCCAAGATGTCCACCTGCAGCACTTATTTTTTCTATTAAAAAGCTTCTAATCTCACCCGCTAAAATCGGCCACTCCGATTCGGGGATCTTCTTTATATCATTTTCTTTTAGTATCTTTTCAAGCACCATACGATTACCTGTTTCTTGCAATAAGGCTGTTAACCAACTCCATCAAGAATTCATTCTTTCTCTCAAATGAGTTTAATATGTCCATGGCTCTCTTTGAGTATTCCTCTACGTCTTGCTTAGCTTTTTCTAAGCCAAAAAGCGTTACATAGGTCGCCTTCTCGTTTTCTTCATCTGAGCCTATGGGCTTTCCGAGCTCTTCAAAAGAGCCCTCCACATCCAAAATGTCATCTCTTATCTGAAATGCAATTCCGATTTTGGATGCCGCCTCTTCGATAACTTCTATGTCTTTATCGGTCGCTCCCGAAAGAATTGCTCCAATCATCATGGAAGCTTCAATCAAAGCAGCCGTCTTGTTTTCATGAATAAAAATAAGTCTTTCTTTGTTGATTTCTTTGCCGGTCTTTTCGCTCTCAACATCTACGGCCTGGCCACCAACCATGCCAAAAATACCGGCCTTTTTTGAAAGAACCGCCATAGCTTTTGCAGCCCTGTCTAAGTGCTTTGCATTTAAAAGGCCCAAAGAAGCCGTTTCATATGCAAAGTTTAACAATCCGTCTCCCGCAAGTAAGGCGTTTGTCTCTCCGTATACTGCATGAGTGGTTTTTCGACCTCTTCTGTATTCATCATTATCTATGCAGGGCATATCATCGTGCACAAGGGAATATGAATGAATAAGCTCAATTGCAGCCATAAAATATTTAAGTTCGGGAATATCCTTTAAAGAATCCGAAAACAAAAGGGCGGATTCTCTCATAAAAATAGGCCTAAGCCTCTTTCCCGGAGCAAGTACGGAATAACGCATTGCATCCATTAAAGGCTCTGCAAGACCTGTATCTATAGAAAGAGTCTCTTCCATAAGGGAATTTACTTCATCGACTCTTTTCTTTAATTCATCATTGAAATTCATCAAGCGTGCCCCCACTGATTTTTAATACTTTCTTTTCAACGGTATCAATTTCTTTTTCGCACAAAGAAACCAGTTTCATGCCGCTTTCGTATAAAGAAAATGCTTCTTCAAGGGTTACATTTTCTTTTTCAAGTTCGGAAATGGTTTTATCCAAAAGTTCGAAGTTTTCTTCCAAAGACTTCTCTTTGTTTTCTTTATCTGCCATCTTTACCTTCCTTTGAAACAACTTTTGTTTTAAAGAAACCGTCGGTAACATTAACTTTCATTTCGTCTCCGACATTTAGGTCGCTAACACTTTTAACTCTTTTTCCGTTTTCATCCGTAACAAATGAATATCCGGATGACAACTTTTTTAAGGGAGAGAGCCCATCAAGGCGCCCTGCGTAAAGTGAAAGAGTATGCTTTCTCTCAATCAAAAGGTTGTTAAAATCCTTTGAAAGTAACTCTTTTAACCTAAGAAGCACTTCCTTTTTATGCTTGATTTTGGTAACCGGAGAAAGAAGGGATATCCTGTTACCGTAATTAACTATATCCTGTCTGTAAGATATCAAAAGATGATTTATGTCTTTTGTAAGTAATTCTTTTTTATTCCTTAATTCACGGATAACCGAAGATACATCCGCATTTGCAAGCTCTGCCGCAGCCGAAGGTGTGGGAGCTCTTAAGTCTGAAACAAAGTCGGCTATGGTAAAGTCTGTTTCGTGACCAACCGCTGAAATAATAGGGATACTGCAGTCAAAAATCGCCTGAGCCACGCCCTCATCATTAAAGCCCCAAAGGTCTTCTATGGAGCCGCCTCCTCTTCCAAGGATAATGACGTCTACCTTTAAGTTTTCTAAGGCTTTGATACCTTCTATTATGCTTGCGGGCGCTTCCTTTCCCTGAACGATTGCGGGAAATAAAATTATTTGTACTCCCGGGTTTCTTCGCTTTGAAACATCTATAATGTCTCTTACCGCAGCTCCCGTGGGCGCCGTAATTACGCCTATTGTTTTATTAAATTTGGGAATCGGCTGTTTGTATAACGGATCAAACATGCCAAGCTCCGAAAGCTTATTCTTAAGCTTTTCAAACTCTTCGTAGAGATTACCGATTCCGTCTTGCTTTGCAGCTTTAACATATATCTGGTAAGAGCCGTCTCTTTCGTATACATCGGCTCCGCCCGAAACCACTACCTGCATTCCTTCCTCGAATCTAAAGGAAAGAGCACGGGCATATTGAGAAAACATAACGCACTTAATGGCGCTGTTTTCATCTTTAAGGGTAAAGTAAATATGCCCCGAAGAATGATACTTAAGGTTGCTTATTTCACCTCTTATTTCAAGGCGCTGCAACATGTAATCATTTTGGAACATATTCTTTATGTATTTATTTATTTGTGAAACAGAATAAATACTACTGCCCAAATTTTGCCAACACTCCGTTTACAAAACTGCCGGATTCATCACGGCCGTATTTTTTTGCAAGTTCAACCGCTTCATTGATTGATACACCAAGAGGTATTGTGTCATCGAATAAGATTTCATATACCGCAAGTCTTATGATGGCAAGATCCACTTTTCCGAATCTGTCGATTGTCCATCCGGTAGCTCTCTCGGAAATGTTTTTATCAATTTCCGGAAGCTTAGAAATAATATCTTCTTCTCTTGTGACAATGTATTCCTTGTCTTTTTCGCTTATTTCGCTTTCTCTGTCTACGTTAAAATAGTATTGAATCTGTCCGGGCATTTCGGATACGTCGTTAAACTCTGCCCTAAACAAAAGCTTAAACAGTTCTTCACGTATTTCACGTCTTTTCATCATACAATAAATCCTCAAACTTCCTGATATCAAACTTCCTGATTAAAATTAATGCCCGCAATACGAACATTAACATCGTTAACTTTTAAGCTTGTCATGCTTTCAACTGCCTGTTTAACCTTAGCCTGGACCTGCTGACTTAAACCGGGTATGTTCATGCCATAATCAACGGTTACAGAAAGTTCAAGGTTAACTTCTGAGTTAATAATCTCCACCTTAACATTCTTCATAAGGTTCTTAACGCCCACCTTACCAAGAATTTCTGATGTGATGTTTGAGCCCATTGCTGATACGCCTTCAACTTCCAAAGCTGCTATAGCTGCGATTTTACCCACAACATCATTGGCAATCTTAATATGACTTTCGCACTTTTGTTCCATCAATTCTCTTTCCATAAATCAAGCCTCCGTATAGATGTAAATTCATTGCTAGTTTCTGGCAAATTCGGATAAAACCAAGCCTTCGTTTCTGTCTATAGTCATTTGAATGCTCCAAGGATTTACAAACAATAAAAGCGGTCTTCCCTTTAAGTCTGTTACTTTCTTCATGTCGGAAGTACCTGTAAGCTTTGTTACATCCAAATCCTTGTTTTCTATCCATCTTATGTGTTCATAAGGCAAGGGTTCAAGCCTTATTTCAACATTGTATTCGTTTTCAAGTCTGTATTTAAGTACGTCAAACTGAAGCACACCCACAACGCCTACGATGATTTCTTCCATACCTGAATTAAGTTCCTGGAATATCTGAATGGCACCTTCTTGCGCAATCTGAGAAACGCCTTTAATAAACTGCTTTCTCTTCATGGTATCAATCTGCCTTACCCTTGCAAAATGCTCGGGAGCAAATGTGGGAATTCCTTCGTACTTTATGTTTTTCTTAGGTGCACATACCGTATCTCCTATTGCAAAGATACCGGGATCGAATACACCGATAATGTCCCCCGCATAAGCTTCTGAAAGAATCTTTCTTTCATCTGCCATTATCTGCTGAGGCTGTGACAATCTTAATATCTTATTGCCCTGTACGTGCTTTACTTCTTTTTCCGCATCAAACTTACCTGAGCAAATTCTCATAAAGGCAATTCTGTCTCTGTGAGCTTTATTCATGTTAGCCTGAATCTTAAATACAAAAGCAGAAAAGTCATCGCTTGTGGGCTCTACCGTTTCTCCTTCCGATACTCTTGGTAAGGGAGTGGTTGCCATCTTTAAGAAGTTCTGTAAAAAGATTTCAACACCAAAGTTTGTAAGCGCCGATCCAAAGAAAACGGGTGTAAGCTTACCGCTTCTAACCTTTTCAATATCAAACTCTGCGCTCGCTCCGTCCAAAAGCTCGATTTCTTCCATGAGCTTATCATAAGCATCATTTCCGATTTCTTTTAAAAGAAGCTCTTTATCGTCTAAAGAAATAACTTCAGTCTTACCTTCTTTAGTACCTTTCTGAGTGTCTGAAAAGAGAACAACAGATTTTGTATCTCTGTCAAATACACCCTTAAAGCTTTTACCTGAACCTATGGGCCAGTTGCAGGGACATGTTGCGATTCCAAGTTCATTTTCAACGTCATCCAAAAGTTCGAATGTGTCTTTCGCATCACGGTCCATTTTATTTATGAATGTAAAAATCGGTATGCCTCTCATGGCGCAAACTTTGAAAAGTTTACGTGTCTGAGGCTCTACGCCCTTCGCTCCGTCAATTACCATTACCGCGGAGTCGGCGGCCATCAAGGTTCTGTAAGTATCTTCGGAGAAGTCCTGGTGTCCCGGGGTATCAAGAATGTTGATACAATATCCGTCATAGTTAAACTGTAAAACCGATGATGTAACCGAAATACCTCTTTCCTTTTCGATTTCCATCCAGTCTGAAACCGCGTGCCTTGCTGTTGCCTTTCCTTTTACGGAACCTGCAAGGTTGATGGCTCCTCCGTAAAGCAAAAACTTCTCGGTAAGAGTGGTCTTACCTGCATCGGGGTGAGAAATAATTGCAAATGTACGTCTTCTGTTAATCTCTTTGTCAAAACTACCCATTGTAAAATAAATCCTTTATATCATAGATGTACCCTTAAACTTGGCATCTATGCCAAATTCTTTAAGCACTGTGGCACCGATATCCGCAAAGGTGCTTCTTGTGCCAAGGTTCTTGGGCGTAACCTTCTTTCCATACATTAAAAGCGGAATATATTCACGTGTATGGTCTGTTGTCTTTGTGTATCCGGGATCGCAACCATGGTCTGCAGTAATCATGATTACGTCATCGTCTTTAAGCTTTGAAATCATTTCCGGAAGCTTAGAATCAAAATATGAAATCGCCTTTGCATATCCGTCAATATCACGTCTGTGACCGTAAATCATGTCGGTATCAACAAGGTTTGTAAAGCAAAGACCGTCAAAGTCTCTGTCCATCCACTGTAATGTCTTTTCGATTCCGTCAGCATTATCGCTTGTATAAACGTATTCGGTAATGCCCTTTCCCGCAAAGATATCATTAATCTTACCAACTGCGAGCACGTCTTTTCCTGCTTCTTTTAACTGATCAAGCATGGTAACCGACGGGGGTTCAAGAGAAAAATCATGACGATGTG
>JAILCK010000222.1 GCA_024680435.1 Lachnospiraceae bacterium | reverse complement strand
TTCATTCATTGCGTTTTCGCCAACCCAAGAAACCTTTTCCATATCCTTACAGATTTCAAGCAAAAGCTCCGCCATAGACTCAGGCGTCTCATCGATTAAATATCCGTTTCTTAAATGGGTGATTCCTTCCGCGGCGCAAGACCCTTTAATAAGCACAGAGGCAAGTCCGCATGCCGCCGCCTCTCTTACCACGATTCCGTTTGTATCGTATGTGGACGGAAAAAGAAACAGGTCTGCCCTTGTGTTTATGGCTCTTAAGACTTCCCTATCTCTTATCGGGCCTGTGAATATGACCTTGTCGGATAAAAGCAATTTGTTTGCTGTTTCTTTTAATTCGCTTTCATCGGGGCCCGAACCCACCATAAGCATCCTAAAGTCCATGCCTTTTTCTTTTACTATTTTTAATGCATCAAGAATAAGTGGTAAGCCTTTATACTTAACAAGGCGTCCCACAAACAAAAATACAGGAACGTCTTTAGGAAGATCGTAATCTTTTACAGCTTCCCTAACGGCCGATTCGTTAGCTTTTCCTCTTTCAAAGTCTACTCCGTTTGGCATCACTCTGTAGTCGCCTTCAAAGCCTAAGCTTTTAAGGTTTTCTCCGGCGCCCTTTGATACCGTCCAGACTTCATCGCAAGCGGAAATGTTGTTTACCATAGTCTTAATGGTTTCTTTTTTCAAAAAGCCGTCTCCCACCGCTCTTGCTATGTCTATATCAAATTTTGTGTGATAGGTGAAAACAACAGGCGCACCTGTAGAATGGTGCAAGATTCTAGCCATTAATGTGGATGAAGCCGGGCAATGGGTGTGAATGATATCAGGCCCAAACTCGGATATTCTGTCCACTTCATGCATAGACAAGGGTTGCCCCGCTCTGTAGCCTGCCACGATTTTCGAAGTATCAATGCTTCGGTAGGGCACAACCTCATAAGGATATCCCGAATAATCCGCATCGGGATATTTAGGCGTTGCCACAATCACATTTGCTCCGTGGTTTTGCGTAAGGGCACGCCCGTAATTTAAAACTACATTTGCTACTCCGTCGATTATCGGCGGAAACGAATCATTGAGTAAACAAATATTCATAAAATTCCCCCGCTATAAATCTTTAAATGGACCGCTAACCCCGTCCCCTAGGGCCATCAGAGTTTTAAAACAATCACTCCGTATCCGGGAATGATTACATCTCCGGAAATGGATTCTTCATTAATTAAATTATATGCTTTTTCTTTAACCTTGAATATCTTTTCTTCCTTTTCGAAATTTAAAATAAAGGCAAATTTACCCTTAGAATTCTCTCTTACCGCAATTTCAAGTTCTTTTGGAAGGTCAAAGTATTTTCCGAAGGGATTGCTTACGCCTAACTTATCAAAGAAAACTTTAACCGCCTCTTCGTTAAAGGCGCTTCCGTAATAATACACTTCGCCCTTTCCGATTTTGTTTACGCTAAGGGCGCCGCAGCCTTTGTAATAGTCATCTTCGAAGGTAGCCAGAATTTTAGAGTCGGCGTTTTCTTTTATATCTCCATCTAAAGAAAGCTGATCAACAAAAACGCTAGCGTTAAATAAACAATCGCCCCACTTAACGCGAACATCTGTCATATCGGGCGCTATGTAGGTATACTCAGGGATATCGCAACCCGTAAGGGCTTTAAGCTTTCCGGGAAGCTTTTCCATGGTGCACTTGCCCGTCACATCTTTATAGCCGCTTCGGCATGCAAACAAAAGCTTTCCGCCGTTTTCTACGTACTTTTTAAGCGCAGGCAAAAAACTTTCGTTAACTATGGTCATGTGAGGATAGATTAAAAGATCGTATTGAGATAGCTTTTCAAGTAAGGAATCACTTTCGCCCAAATAATCGGTTAAATAAAGATAATCTATGGGCGTATGAGTCTTTTGAGACGCAGCAAAGATAGCCTTTTGACTCTCAACTTCAACACTTCTATGCCATACGTCATACTCTGAATCAAATATATTATCGTAGTCTTTTAAAACCGCTACTTTGGCAACATACCTGCCATTAGAAACGGGTGATAGTTTTTTAACTTTACAATCAATATCCCCTATTTCCTTAAGCCTTCTGTTGTCTCTTCCGGAATAATCCAGGATTCCGTGCCAGTACATTTCCGTTCCGAAGGTCGCAGTTCTCCATCTAAAGTAGCTTATAAAGTCTGCTCCGTGGGCAATTGATTGCATAGTCCATAGGGTAATCTGTCCGGGCCTTGGAGTAGGAGCTGCCATTCTTGAATTCCAGCCGTTTGCCCCTGACTGCTGTTCCATGATTCCAAAAACAGGAGATATTGCCCTGGTTTCGGAAAGATTCATGCTCCATTTTCTGTCTCTTAAGGATTCGCCCTTAGAGTCAAATCCTTCAAATGTATATGC
>JAILCK010000074.1 GCA_024680435.1 Lachnospiraceae bacterium | reverse complement strand
GCCTTTAATTCAGTTTCAACATCATCGTCTTCACGTCCGGGAGTCTTTAAATCCCATCTCATTATAACAAGTCTGAATAAGAAATAGAATACTGCAAATGCTGCGATACCAAGAGGAATGATTAACCATGTCTTAGCTGCTGCGGGAAGTGATGCAGAGAAAAGAAGGTCTGTAGCACCGCCTGAGAAGCAGAAACCTGCTCTGAAGCCAAGTAAACATGTGATTGTTGTGAAGATACCGTAAAGCAATGCATATACTAAGTAAAGGCCGGGAGCCAAGAACATGAATGCAAATTCGAAGGGCTCTGTAACACCGCAGATGAATGAACAAATAGCGGCTGAAAGCATAAGACCCATTGCAACTTTTCTCTTTTCAGGCTTTGCACACTTAACAATTGCAAGAGCTGCACCGGGAATACCAAACATCATGCAAGGGAAGAAACCTGACATGTAAGTACCTAATGACCAAGATACATCAGCAGAAGTTTCGCCTGCCCAGAAGTGTGAAAGGTCTCCAAGACCGATGGTATCAAACCAGAATACGTTGTTAAGAGCGTGATGAAGGCCTGTAGGAATAAGCAAACGGTTAAAGAATGCATAAAGACCTGCGCCTACTGCTCCAAGGCCAACAATTGAATTTCCAAACCAGATAAAGCACTGGAAAATTATAGGCCATACAACTAAAAGAACAGCTGACACTAAAATAGAAACTACACCCGAAATAATAGCAACACATCTCTTGCCTGAGAAGAAAGCAAGCCAGTCGGGAAGTTTTGTTCCCTTGAATCTGTTGTAGCAGCTTGAACCGATAATACCGGCCAAGATACCGATAAATGCATTGGCAATCTTGTCAAACGCAATAACCTTGTTTGTACTTTCCGCAATTGAGGGAAAAAGTGTGGTTACGACACCTGTGCTTAAAAGAGTGGTAATCATCAACCAAGAGGTTAAAGCTGCCAAAGCACCTGTACCGTCGTTTTTTTCGGAAAGGCCTACGCCTACACCGATAACGAAAAGAATCGGCATATTGTTAATTAATGCTCCACCGGCCTGTATCAAAAAGAAACCGAGCATGTTTAAAAAGCCGCTCATTTCGCCGCCTTGCATTGCAGCAGGGCAAAGCCAATAGCCAATACCCATAAGAATACCGCATATGGGAAGAGTAGCTACGGGAAGCATTAAAGCTTTCCCAAGTTTTTGTAAATACTTCATTTTATCCTCCTTTTTAACCGAGGTCCTTCTCTGCCTCGGAAATTAACTTATAAATTGTCTTTAAAGAAAGACTCTAAAGAAGAAATTGCACTGTCTTCATCGCTTCCGTTTGCTTCGACTGTGACAGTATCTCCTTTTTTAACGTTTAATGTCATGATTCCCATAACACCTTTAGCAGAGGCTCTTTTATCCCCCTTAACTAAAGTAATCTCGCTTGCAAAGTTTTTAACTTCCTTTGCCAAAAGGCCTGCGGGGCGAGCATGAATTCCAAGTTCGTCGTTAATTACATAATTAAAGCTTTTCATTGTTCTCTCCTACTTCTTTATTTTTGCCAGGACATCTGATGATTTAACTCCGGATCCTGTAATAAATTCAATTGATTTAAATTCATCGGGGTTTGTGATTACAACAGGAACCACTGTGTCAAAGCCTGCGGCATTAATCTTATCTAAATCTGCCTTCATGATCACAGCACCCTTTTTAATCTTGTCTCCCACTTTAACAAGCATTTCAAAAGGTTCACCGTTCATTTTTACGGTATCAAGTCCAAAGTGAATCATTAATTCGATTCCATCATCACTTTTTAATGCAACCGCATGCTTTGTATCAAAAGCCACAAGAACTTCTGCATCAAAGGGAGCATACACTGTTCCGGATGAAGGCTTTATTCCCACTGTCTTACCTATCATTTCTTCTGAAAATGTGGGGTCGTTAATTTCACTTGCCTTTATCACATCACCCTCAACGGGCACAAATACTTGAATGCCACTATCTCTTCCTAAAAGTTTTTCAAAAAATCCTGCCACTAATTTAAACCTCCTTTTTGTCCGCGTCGGGCTGAATTCGCCTTATGTGAACAGTTAAATATACTTCTTCTTCCTTTGTGATAGACTTTTTATATTTATCGAAAATAAACTTCCCGATTTTTTCGCTTATTTCAAATTCCTTCGGATACAATCCCGAAATCATTCTTATGAACTCTTCATCTTGATTGTCCATAAGCTGTCCCGTAAAGATTCTTTGGGATAAAAACTTAAGATGAGTAATGAATCGTGCATAGTAAAGCCCCATATCGTTTAACTTTACACCAAGTTCATTTTCAACTAAATCTATAACCTCTTTTATAAGGTTTGTAACATGCATTGTGGTGCTCATATCGCCGGTATACTCGGCGTTTACAAGATGAAGGGCAATTGATACCGCTTCATCCACAGGGAGGCGAACGCCAAGTTCTCGTTCAATCAATGCAATTCCGTATTCACCAACTAAGTATTCACTTGGATAAAAGCCTCTTACTTCTTCAATCAAAGGATTTGAAAAATTGATGCCGTTTTTAGCTCTTTCCAAAGCAAAGTTAATGTGGTCCGTTAAGGAAATGTACACACTTGGGCTTAGTCGTCTTGGCATAACAAGCTTTGCATACTCGATAATTTCCATTGAAACCTGAAGATGAAGGTCGGGAATACTCTTAATCAATTCTCCAAACTTATCTACTTCTGCTTTATTGTCAGCAACAAACTTCTTTTCAACTGCGGATTCATCCAATTTGTCTCCGGGCTTTTTCTTAAATCCGATGCCCTTACCCATGACAACAACTTCTTTGTCGCCGTCCAAAATGCTTATTACATTATTGTTAATTATTCTGTCGATAACCATGGCCAATACCTTTTTCGATAAAAAAAGACCAAACGACAAGCTCCTGCTTGTCATTTGGTCTTGCCTACTCTTGGGTAGTAACAATCCGTCGCTATTTACATTTTCATGTTAATAAACATAAATCAATTTGTCAACGACAAATTAGGATTATTTTAACATGCCATCCAATGCATTCTTAGCTTCCTTGATTGCATCGGGAATTCCTGCAGGATTCTTTCCTCCTGCCTGAGCCATGTTGGGACGTCCGCCGCCGCCACCGCCTACAAGTGCTGCGATAGCTTTAATAAGGTT
>JAILCK010000071.1 GCA_024680435.1 Lachnospiraceae bacterium | reverse complement strand
CCTTTTACAGGCTACCCTGCATCATCCGGCGCTTCTTCTGTTACAATAGTGTCAAGCGACCCTACTTTGGCTGATGCTCTGTCCACTTCTCTTTTTGTTTTGGGCATAGATAAATCCATTGATTTATGGCAAGAAAACCCGGATTTGTTTGAATTTATTTTCTACGATGAAGACGGAAATCTCTTCATTACGGAAGGCCTAAAGAATGACTTTAAATCAGAAATCGAATTTGAAATTATTAAAAAATGATCTTATTCTTTTAATCATCATACTCTTAATCGGCTCCTCTCTTTTATTGATGCTTAAGCTTAAAAAGGAAGAAGCCGGTGCAAGAGCAGTGATAAGTATCGACGGAAAAGTTTATAAAGAAATATCTTTGGAAAGCGATACTGAGCTAATCGTTTCAACTACGCTTGGCACAAATGTAGTTACGGTAAAGGAAAACGAAGTATATGTTTCTTGTGCCGACTGCCCCGATAAGATTTGCGTAAACCACGCTCATATTCATTCAAAAGGGGAGACAATTGTTTGTCTTCCTCATAAGATGGTTATAACCATAGAAGGAAAAGAGGATTCGGAAATTGACTCTGTTTCAGAATAATAAGTCCCCTGCCGCCACCATCGCAAAGTCCGGTATATTGGTTGCATTGGCACTAATCTTTAGCTACATAGAGCACTTAATCCCAATGCCTGTTCCTGTTCCGGGAGTTAAGCTTGGCCTTGCAAATTTAGTTACATTAACAGGCCTTTTCTTTTTAAATCCCCTGCAGGTCTTGCTTATTTTAATAACAAGAATAGCTTTGGCAGGTTTTATGTTTGGAAATCTTTCAACCATAATCTATAGCCTCTCAGGCGGCCTTGTAAGCTTCTCAGTTATGATTCTTGCAAAGAAAACTAAGCTCTTTTCTCCACTGGGAGTAAGTATTTTGGGTGGAGTTTTCCACAATTTGGGGCAGTTATTGATTGCAATGCTTGTGCTAAAAAGTAATGCGCTAATCGCTTACCTTCCGATTCTTATTATCATAGGTTCAATAAGCGGCACACTTATAGGAATTGCTGCAAAAGCCCTTTGCAAATACATAAATAAAAAAAGTGACTTGTAAAAGTCACTTTTTTTTATTCAAATCTGTCCTGTTCTCTTGCCAGGTTAGCAAACTTTGTAAGTTCGGGTAACCATGCAAGCTTAACCGTTCCGATAGGGCCGTTACGCTGTTTAGCGATAATGATTTCAGAAATACCTTTATCGGGGCTTTCGTGATTATAATAATCATCACGATAAATAAACATTACTACGTCGGCATCCTGCTCGATAGCTCCCGATTCACGAAGGTCTGAAAGCATAGGTCTGTGATCGGGCCTTTGTTCAACCGCACGGCTTAACTGCGAAAGTGCTATTACAGGTACCTGCAGCTCTCTTGCCAAAGACTTAAGTGATCTTGAAATATCGGATATTTCCTGCTGTCTTGATTCAGAGCCCTTACCTGAGCCTGTCATCAACTGTAAATAGTCGATCATAACCAAAGAGAGGCCATGCTCAAGCTTATACTTTCTACACTTAGATCTAAGTTCACCGATACTGATACCGGGTGTATCATCTATAATTAGTTTTGACTGTCCGATTTGGGTGGCGCCTTCAATAAGCATTTCCCAATCGGCTTCTTCAAGATTACCTACTCTTAATTTCTGAGCATCCACACCTGACTGCAAAGAAAACAGACGGTTTACAAGCTGCTCCTTTGACATTTCCAATGAGAATATTACAAGGGGAAGACCTTGCTTAAATGCCACGTTCTGAGCAATGTTAAGCACAAATGCCGTTTTACCCATTGAAGGACGGGCTGCAATAAGCACAAGGTCTGAAGGCTGAAGCCCTGCAGTTCTATAGTCAAGGTCCGTAAATCCTGTAGGAATACCGGTTACGGCACCCTTGTTTCTTGCGGCAACGGAAATCTTATCAAGAGCATTGTTTACAACCGTGCTGATGGGCACGTAATCTCCCGCGTTTCTTCTTTGCACCACCTTAAAGACCTTCTTTTCGGTCTCATCCATGATGGTCTCAACGGATTCTTTCTGAGAATAACATTCATTCTCTATTTCTTCATTAACCTTTATAAGTTTACGAAGAGAAGCCTTCTCGGCAACGATGTTTGCGTAATACTTTACGTTTGCCGAAGTGGGCACAGAATCAAGAAGCTCCTTTACAAATTCCATCGAAGAAACTTCCGGCGGAACATCCTTTTCCTTTAACTTGTTTTGAAGAGTAACCAAGTCAACAGGCTTTCCCTCATTATGAAGTTCAACCATAGTGTCAAACAAAATCTCATTTTGCTTAACGTAAAAATCTTCTCCCAAAAGTATTTCGGAAGCAACCGTAATGGCATCTCTGTCCATTAACATGGAGCCTATTACGGATTTCTCTGCTTCTATACTATTTGGAAGCACCCTCTTTTGCCATTCCTCAGCCATTCTCTTCTACCTTAACTTTTAATTTTGCAGTTACTTCAGGATGAAGCTTAACCGCTACTTCGAAAAATCCAAATGATTTAATCGGTACGTCTATAACAACTTTCTTTTTATCGATATCTACGTTGTGCTGTTTCTTTGCTTCTTCGCAAATTTCCTTAGAAGAAACGGAGCCAAACACCTTACCGCCTTCTCCGCCTTTGATTTTAACAACAACTGTAAGCTTTGAGAGTTCCTCTGCAAACTTCTTTGCCTCTTCAAGCTTTTCCTTAGCAACCTTTTCATCGTTAGCCTTCTGAAGCTTTAAGTTGTTTAAGTTCTGAGGAGTTGCCTCGATTCCCTTTTTCTGAGGGATAATAAAGTTACGTGCGTAACCGTCGTTAACATTCACGATTTCACCCTTCTTACCAAGGGTCTTTACATCTTCCAAAAGAATTACTTTCATTATATCTCTCCTTCGTCCAGCATCTTATCAAGCATTTCTTTTAAATAGTCTATGCTGTCCATTATTGTCGTTCCTTCAAGCTGTGTGGCAGCTGCGTTCATATGGCCGCCACCGCCCATTCTTTCCATGATAACCTGTACATTCACTTCATCTATTGAACGGGCACTGATATATACCTTGCTGTCATAATAGGTAAACACAAAGCTTGCCTTCACGCCTTTTATGTTCAAAAGCTCGTTTGCAGCCTGTGCTCCCACAACTGTAGGCATTTCACAATCATCCGCTTCACAAACTGAAATAGCAAAGTCATTTTTGTATATTTCAGCCTGGCTTACAGCATCAGCTCTGGCCTTATAATCATTTACGTCTTCTCTAAAGCGTTTTCTTACTCTTGTAACGTCTGCACCGTTTCTTCTTAAGAAAGCAGCCGCTTCAAATGTACGCACACCGGTCTTTTGTAAGAATCCGTCCGTATCAACGATAATTCCTGCATACATACTGTCAGCTTCTTCCTGACGAATCTTTACGTTATCTGTTGTGTATTGTAAGATTTCGGATACCATTTCACATGTTGATGAAGCATAGGGCTCTACATATGAAAGGGTTGCATTTTCTATAGGCTCAGCGCTCTGTCTGTGGTGATCGAGCACCACGATTGATTTACACTTACCAAACAAATCAGGACACTCTGTAAGACTTGGTCTGTTAACGTCCACAATAACAAGCACTGCATTGTTTCCGATCTCGTTAAGGGCCTTCTGAGAGCCCACAATCATATCCTGTTCATATTCCTGATTGTTTACAAACAAATCAACCAAAGGCTTCATGGATGGAGTCACGTTATCAACAACGATGTGAGCCTTCTTTTCAAGAGTCTTTGCAATTCTGTATATACCTACAGCGGCACCGAAACTGTCGACGTCACCGTTTCTGTGACCCATTACAAATACCTGATCTTTACTTGAAATGATTTCCATCAATGCATGAGCTTTAACTCTTGCCTTAACTCTTGTGTTCTTTTCAACCTGCTGGCTCTTTCCTCCATAGTAGCTAAGCTGCTCGGGAGTCTTAACAACCGCCTGGTCACCGCCACGTCCAAGAGCCATATCGATAGCGGCTCTTGCAAATTCATAGTTTTGAGCATAGCTTAAACCGTCAAGTCCCACGCCTATACTTAAAGTAACAGCCATTTCGTTACCGATATTTACAGTCTTAACATCTTCAAGCAAATCAAACTTGTTTTCCTTAAGCTGAGCCACACAGCTCTTTCTAAGGATTACCATGTACTTATCTTTTTCAATCTTCTTAGTGATACCGTCCAAAGAAGCCATATACTTATTGATTTTTCTTTCAATAAGGGCTGTCAAAAGGGAACGTCTTACTTCTTCAACGCTTTCCAAAGCTTCTTCGTAGTTATCGATATATACAAGGCCAACTGCCAAGCTCTGATCGTCAACTTCCTTTAAAGCAAGTTTAAGTGCGGTGTTATCAAACAAATACAATGCAACAAGAAAGCCTTCGTAGTTTTCCTCTGTTTCAAGCAAATTGTTTGTATCCATAAGTTCCTTTAAGGAAATCTTTTTAAGCTTTGTTAAATACTCGCCGCCGTTAAATTGAATTTCAAATTCGTTTTCAAGAAAATCTACTTCGGATCCCGGAAGCTTGTCTTTTGTGATTGCTGGAATAATAGAATATATAGATTTGTTTCTCTCTGCGTCTTTTCCCACAACTCTTTCAAAAGCGTTGTTAGACCATATAACCTTACCGTTTTCATCAAGCAATGCATGTGGAATATCAAGGCTTTTAAGTAGCTGCTTTTGAATCTGACCGTACTGAGTCGCAAAATTTATAAGCTCGTACACAATCATGTTCGAGCCTCTGAACAAATGTAAAAGAGTAACTGCAAAATAAAGCACCAAAAATGCATTTACAGCAAAGCCGGCAGTTACATCAATTGTATATAAATAGATATCTATAAGCACCAGCAAAAGCCCCAAGGCCATTGCCGACCACAAATAGAATCTCATTTTTCCTTTTATCTTAATCTTATTTTTCATATGTCCCTTTCAGGCCAAACGCCAAACCCCTATCGAAAAACTTCGACTTATACTAGTATACCATTTTATTGTCCATAAGGAAATAATCACCGGGATATAAAAAAGGCATTTCCAAAACGGAAATGCCTTGATTTAGCAATGCAGCCAAATTAATCTTCAACGTAGGGCATAAGTGCAATGTGACGAGCACGCTTGATAGCTACTGTTAATGCTCTCTGGTGCTTTGCACAGTTACCTGTGATTCTTCTGGGAAGAATCTTACCACGTTCTGATACGTATCTCTTTAACTTAGCAACGTCCTTGTAATCGATTGTGTTATCTTTGCCACAGAATACGCAAACTTTCTTTCTTCTGCGGATAGCACCCTTTCTTCTCATAGGTGCATCGGACTTATCGCCTTTATCAGCTTTATTGAATGCCATGATTTTGCCTCCTATTTATCTTGTAGGTTGAGCAAACGGAAGATCCTCATCGATTCCTTCAGGAATATTCATGAATCCGTCGTTCGCCATCTGAGGACGTTCAGCAGAAAAACCTGAACCGTTAGAAGAGCCTGCGCCCTTGCTTTCAGCAAATTCCTGATCCTCAGCAACAACATCTGTGGTGTAAACCTTTACACCGTCCTTATTTGTGTAGCTACCGGTCTGAATACGACCTGTAACCAATACCTTCGTTCCCTTATGTAAGTACTTTTCAGCGAATTCGCCTGCTTTACCGAAAGCAACGATATTGATGAAATCAGCTGTCTGTTCATCCTGATTGCTTCCTCGACCTCTTCTGTCAACAGCAAGTGAATATCTGGCAATTGCCATTGATGAGTCCCCCTGTGAATATCTTACTTCGGGATCTCTTGTCAATCTTCCCATAAGAATAACTTTATTCATATTAGATTCTCCTTATTAGTCTTCGTCTTTACGAACTATTAAGAATCTGAGAACGTTGTCCATAATGCGAACACGATTTTCGATTTCAGCGGGAGCTGATGTTTCAGCGTCGAACTGAATGAAGTAGTAGAAAGCTTCTTTCTGCTTCTGAATTTCATAAGCTAACTTCTTCTTTCCTGCTTCTTCGACTCCTGTAACTTTTCCACCGAATCTTTCAACGTAAGCCTTTGCCTTATCAACAACAGCGGCTCTCTCGTCATCTTCGATTTTTGCACTAACAACAACTGCTAATTCGTATTTGTTCATGCTTGTTACCTCCTTTTGGTCTCTGGCCCATACGCATAGTACGAGCAAGGAATTGTTTACCACGAGTTAACATAGTAACACAAAGAAAGCTTTAAATCAAGCCTTTTTTGTGATTGTTTTAATTCTTTTTTCCAAATCTTTTCTGGGAAGCATTATTTGATGCGAGCATCCCAGACATTTGATTCTAAAGTCAGCGCCTTCCCTAAGCACTTCCCACTCATAAGAACCGCAGGGATGACCTTTCTTTAGCTTAACAATGTCACCCACATGTATTTCCATTATCTAAACCTCAGATAAAACCTCACCGATTTTTTCATGTATCACCAAATCGGCATATCTGTCTTGCGCTGTCTCTGATAGATTAATAAGCACAAGTTTCTTTCCTCTGTAATATTGAATAAGTCCTGCTGCCGGATAAACCACCAATGATGTTCCTCCGATGATAAGGATATCCGCATTCTGAATATAGTTAACAGCCTTTTCCATTACTTCCATATCAAGGCCTTCTTCATAAAGAACAACGTCGGGGCGAATCATACCGCCGCAAGAGCACTTTGGCACGCCCTTTGAATTGTATACATCGTCCACGCTGTATTTTTTGCCGCAGACGCTGCAATAGTTTTTCATTATGGTTCCGTGAAGCTCAAGCACTTCCTTACTTCCCGCAGCCTGGTGAAGGCCGTCGATGTTTTGCGTGATAACAGCCTTAAGCTTTCCTTCTTTTTCAAGCTCTGCAAGGCGAATGTGTGCCTTATTGGGCTTTGCCTTTAAAACGGGAGCCACCATTTTTTCTTTGTAAAAGTCATAAAACTCTTCAGATCTTTGTGTTAAAAAAGTGTGGCTTACGATTGTTTCGGGAGGATACTTATACTTTTGTGCATACAATCCGTCAACGGATCTAAAATCAGGGATTCCGCTTTCGGTTGATACGCCCGCTCCTCCAAAGAAAACGATGTTGTTTGACTCAGCAATCCATTCTTTAAGTGTCTTGATTTCTTCATTCATATGATTTACCACCATTTTTCAAAAAGAACATCCAAATCCACTCCCGTAGGAATACCGGGAATTTCACCTGTTTCACTGTACTGCCACATCTTATATTCATAGGGGAACATCAAAGGATCGTTATATTCCCACACAGATGAGCCTTCCTTCATTTCCAAAGAATTGTAATTTGCATACCATTTATCGATATTTTCAAGTCTGTCGATTTCCATCTTGATAACAAAATATCTTGTGTTTGCATAAATCATTGGCTTATATCCTGCCTCTGATACTGCATCGCAAAAGGCAATTACATTGCTTGTACGCTCTTCTTTGGTTAAGTCTTTTACTCTTTCTGTTGTGCTTGCATTTTCTACATCGATTACCACAGGGCCTGTGATGTTATAAGGCTTTATGGTTTTAAGTGCAAAGGCAGCTTCTTCTTTTGCTTCTTCTTCATCAAGTGCCTGTGTGTAGAAATAAACACCTACGTTTATTCCCTGAGCCTGTGCACCCTTTATATTCTTTTCAAAGTAAGTATCTTCCACAAGCTTTCCTTCTGAACCGTATCCTCTGAATCCGCAGCGGATAATGGCAAATTCAACGCCTGCTTCTTTTACTTTTTTCCAATCAATATCTTTTTGTGTGTAAGCTACATCGATTCCAAAGTATGAAGTTTTGTTTCCTGAATCGTCTGTATAATAAAGGTAACCGGTTTCTTCATCCTTTTTAAACTTTGCGGAATCATATGAATGCTGCTTTAAGTCTTTATTTATAGGCACATAAAGAAACTTGCTTCCGTCTATAAACACTAAATCATCGGGATACAAAGATCTTAAGAAGTTTGACATTCCGCTGCTTACTTCAGAAGCTTCTCTTACTTTCTTTTTAAAAGCATCGTAGGTTTCTTTCTCTGTTTGAGCTTTGGCATCTTCTACGTTTTTATTTACAGCCTCTTCAATCATTGCATCAACCTGAGACTGGGTGTAAATCTTTTCTTCTTCGGCTTCTTTCTTTCCAAAGGGAAGCTTACCGCCCTTAATCATAAAGATGCTTGCTCCGATTACGGTTAAAGCAATCAGTATAAGCACCACGCCCACAATCAATGTTCCTGTGTGCTTCTTTGTGCTTACTTCCTCGTCGAAATCAAGCTCCATGTCCATGTATCTGTTACGTGACACAGGCTTTGGCGCAGCTTTCTTTTCGGCTTTTTCCTCTGTTTTCTTTTCTACTTTTATTTCTTCAAAATCAACGTCGTTTAACTTCACTGTAGGTTTCTCCCCCATATCCTCTTTTGCTTTATGAGGATAGTTTCTTTCTCTTAAACGCTTTTCAAATTCGCTCACGGGTAATGGCTTATCAAACAAAAACCCCTGAACGGTATCGCATTTTAAGCGCTTAAGCATTTCAAGTTCCTCGGTCGTCTCCACACCCTCTGCCAAAACCTCCATTTCAAGCTCTTTTGCCATATGAATGATGCTTGAAATTACCTTTTTGGCCTTTTCGTTTTCAACTCCTTTTCCAAGCAAGGATTTATCAAGCTTTACTACCTGAAAATCCATGTTCTGAAGCAAGTTTAAAGAAGAATAACCGGAGCCAAAGTCATCGATTGAAGACTTTATTCCGTAGCTTCTTAATTTATCCACCGTATGCTCTAAAAGATCTTCTTTATCAAGGTATGCGGTCTCTGTAAACTCAACTTCAATATACTCTGTCGGTATGTTATATTTCTTTATGACTTTATAAATCTTTTCCGCAACTTCCGGCTCGTTAAAGTGATACTTTGAAAAGTTTACGGATATTCTTACAAGTTCTAAGCCTTCATCCAGCCACTCCCGCATCTTTTTGCAGGTTTCTTCAAGCACATAAAAGTCAACGTCTATAACAAGTCCGGTTCTTTCACAGAAAGGAATAAACTTTATGGGCGGCAACACACTTCCGTCGCAATACCATCGTACAAGTGCTTCGGCCCCTGATATTTTCATGTCGGCTATCGAAATCTTTGGTTGAAAGAAAACCACAAATTCTTTGTTCTGAATTGCGGCTAATAGACGTCGAAAGAAATTTAATCCTTCCACGTCAAACTGTTCCCCATAACCTCTTTTCTCGGAAAGCGAGATTTCTCCCATTAATGCCTCCAAATCAAGTAATTATTCTTTCCCCGAGAATTGTTCAAAAATCACAGAATCAAAGCTTCCCCAAGCTTTCTTCTGCTCTTCCTCTCCCTTAGCGGTCCATGCCACAAGGAAAGGTTTATATATCCTTTTACACAATTTAAATCCTAAAGTATTGATGTCTTCATGCTTATAGGCCACAAAATCAGGCCTTGAAATGCAGTTTACAAGTAAATGGGTCATTGTAATCTGCGTAGCAAACGACATCTTTTCATCGCCTCTAAAATCACAAGAAAGCTGTCCTCTTATAATCTCCGGTCGATGTTTTCTAAACCACTGTACCAAGAAGGGGCTGAAGGATTCCACACAAAATCTTCCTTCATATTTATCAAGCTCTGCGACGGTACGCTCGCAAAGTTCGTAGCATTTGTTTCCGTTGTCACCCTTAATTTCACAAATTAAATCCGTGTTTCCAAGTGTTTTTAATACCTCGGTAAAAAGCGGTATTTTTTCTTTTGAATCTGCAAGATTAAACTCTTGAAGCTCTTCGAAGGTATAATCTCTTAAAAAGCCGTTCACGCCACACATTCTCTTTAAATTTCCGTCGTGGAAAACAACAAGCTTTTTATCCTTTGTCATCTGCACGTCAAGCTCTACGCCGTATCCGTTTTCTCTTGCAAGCCTAAAAGCCGTTAGAGAATTTTCCGGAACTCCGTTTCCATGAAGGCCTCTGTGAGCATACATCTTTGTCCTAAAATACGAAGTATCGCGTTTTTTGTTGGGCTTTATCATGAAAAGTACGACTATAAACAAGATGATAATTATTCTGATAAGATGTCCTATCATAGCGCCCGTTTTCACTCCGTTACTACAAAATGTATTGGTGATTTTCACCTATTAACTCAAAATATAGAGTACCATAAATTAATAAAAAAAGAAATAGGCCTGCATTCTCAGTATCGTTAAATGCTTTAAAAAAGCCTTCGGATTTTTATTCCGAAGGCTTATGCTTATTCTTTTCTTTCACTTATTTCTTTTACAAGGTCGTCATACATCTTTTCATCGATTATGTACTTTTTCTTTAATATTATAAATGCGATTCCTATTGCCAAAATCGGCACAAGCACTATTCCAAGCCTCAATGTCAATCTTTGAAGAGCCGTTGCGGTTTCAATAAATGCATCGGCGCTATCAATTACCTCTGTTTTAGAAATCACATTTGTTGCAGCTTTAATTTCAAGATCTGAAATATTCTGGCTAATTGCATATATTCCGCTTACTATTAGGATCAATGCAACCACTCCCTGGTCTATGGCGCTTGCAAGCTTTGTGGCAAAAGACCTTACAGCAGAAATAATACTGTCGTGCCTTTCATGAAACTTTGCTTCGTCGTATTCGATGGTGTTATTTAGCATCACTATCATCGTCATGTTAAATGCGCCCTGGGCAAAGAAAATGATGAAACCAATTATATTTATAACCACAACATTCTTAGGAATCACATATCCTACAGACATTAATGCCAAGTATCCAAGCACTATTAGAAAAGTAGAAACAGCAAGTATTTTCTTTCTTGATAGTTTTGATGCAATTGCCGCATATGAAGCTTCAGATATCAAGGTTCCAAGGCCATACATTACGGTAAATAGAAATACCAGCTCTCCGCCCTTTGAATATCCGAACTCAAAGTAGAAAAAGTTCATTCCTATCATTATCAAAAGTCCGTTACCAACCTGGAACAAAAGATGAGATACACCGCCGGCAATAAGCTGGTCGTTTCTAAGGAAAATTCTAAACATATCCTTTAAAGAAAGTGTTTCTGCATTTTGTTTTCTTTCTCTTTCCTTTACTCCAAAGACTGTCAAAAGCTGGAATCCAAGGAAACATGAAGCAATAATGATTGCCGCTATTCTGTAAGCCTTAACCGCATTTCCGGCAACCATGTCGGGAAGAAGCCCTGCGACCGAAAACTGGCCTATGCAGATAAATATACCTTGAATTGTGACAAGCAGGTTTCTTTCTTTAGGATTGGAAGTTAAGCTTGGAAGCATGCCCCAATAGGAAATGTCGTTCATGGTGTAAGTCATTCCCCAAAGTAAGTACCCTACGCCAAAGAAGAAAACAAATCCCCAGCCCTCAGGCCTTATGGTAAATAATCCGATTATGACAAGGGCGTTTAAAAAGGCTCCAAGAAGTATCCAAGGCTTAAACTTACCGCTTTTAAGCTTTGCATTTTCAATGATTATTCCCATTAAGGGGTCATTTATGGCATCCCACAAAAGACACACCACCACAATTGCCGAAATCGTGGCATATTGAGCGACTGTTAGCTTCATGGTGTACTGAATATAGGTAAGCAAAAACATGCTCACAAGCGTATAGGCCATGTCCCTTCCCGTAGCCCCTATACAATAGGTCCATTTAGTTCTGTTATCAAGCTTTTCCATACCCTCACCTACTTTTCAAATATAGTTTTGA
>JAILCK010000156.1 GCA_024680435.1 Lachnospiraceae bacterium | reverse complement strand
CGCATCAACTATTCTATCAATTATCTTCTTAGCTTCTTCATAGTTACTCTGCCCCGGTGAGAGCACAAGTCTGTGAGCTAAAACATGTTTTGATAAATAGTTTATATCATCGGGAATTACATAGTCTCTTCCCAAAACAACAGCATATGCTTTGGCTGCATTCATAAGTCCGATAGCGCCTCTTGTGCTTACTCCCGCAAGTACACGTTCGCTATCCCTGGTTTTTTCTATAATGTCTAAAATGAATTTTTTTACATCGGGAGAAACAAATACTTCTTTAGCCTTGTTTCTTAATTCCAAAATGTCAGAACCTGTGGCTACATTTCCAAGGCTGTCCAAGGGGTCCTCCCCTTCAAATCTGTCTAAAATCGACATTTCGTCTTCTCTTGATAAAGCTCCCATAGATATCTTCATTAAAAATCTGTCTAACTGAGCCTCGGGAAGAGGAAAAGTTCCTGCGGTTTCAATAGGGTTTTGTGTCGCTATTACAAAGAAGGGTTCTAGGAAAGAAAATGTTTCTCCATCAATTGTAACCTGATGCTCTTCCATACACTCAAGAAGTCCCGCCTGGGTTCTGGGTGTGGCTCTGTTTATTTCATCCGCCAATAAAATGTTTGTAAAAACAGGTCCCTTCTTTAATTCAAACTCACTTGTTGCTTTATTAAATACATTAAGACCCGTTACATCAGAAGGAAGTAAGTCCGGGGTAAACTGGATTCTTGAAAATTTAATATCAAGGGTTTTCCCCAAGGCTTTTGCAAGCTTAGTCTTACCGCTTCCCGGCATATCTTCTATCAAAACATGCCCGCCTGCCACCATTGAAGTTAACAAAAGCTTACAAATGTCCTCTTTCCCTACGATAACCTTGCTTATGTTCTCAATTATCTTGTTTACCATTGAAATTGCCCTCTGCTGTCAGATTATTTTGGCTAAATTCTTACTTTTTTAAATACATATGATTGAATTCTTGCATGGTTTTTACGTTTTGCAAGAATGATTTCTCGCTTAGTAGAAGATGTGATGGCCGATTTGGGTACCTGAAAGTCCTTCGATAGGAGTTCTAAAGTGTAAGCAGTTGCCTACATTTGTTACTCCGCTCATTGCTGCATCCGCTGCGTTGTAACAGCTTTGAGTAGTCTTACCTATTGAAAGGTAATAATCAAATCTTCCGCTAAGTACAGGTGAGAATTGATACTTTTGATATATTACTCCGCCCATTGTGTTTGGATATACAGAGCTAAGCACTCTGTTAATTACTACGGCACCTACCGCAACCTGACCTTCATAAGGTTCTCCGCCGGCTTCACAATAGATTAAAACAGCCAGCATATATCTGTCGGTATCATCAAATGACACTTCGGAAATATCTCTCCAATAAGAAGAGGCTGCAAGCTGTGACATTCGAAGTTCCTCTTCCAATTGCTTTTGAATTGAAGCCACATCCGCATTTCTTGCTTCCAGCTCTTTTTCATACTCCAAAAGTTCCGCTTCTGCAGTATCTATCAAATCGCTGTACTGTGCCACTTTAACCTTAGTGTTATCAATAACCACCATTACCTCGGCCTTCTTCTCTTCAGCCTCGGCTTTTAAAAGATCAAGCTCTTCCTTTTCGCCTTCAAGCTTTGCTTCAAGCTCTTCTACCGCAATTCTTGTGGCTTTAAACTCTTCAAACTTATTTCTGTCATACTCTGCCAGCGAATCAACATAATCACTTAGAGTAATGAAATCAGAAAAAGTCTTTGCCTTAAACATGATTTCCATGTAAAGGGTGCGGCTGTCTTTATACATAAACTGAATACGTTTCTTCATGGATTCGTATTGGTTTTCTTCTGTAGCCTTTGCTTCAGCTAACGCCGCAAGAGTTTCTTCTATTTCTTGTTCTTTTTCAGAAATGTATCCGTCAAGTTCATCGATTCTTCCAAGTATGGTGGTAAGGTCATCGTTTAGACCGTTAAGTTCTTTTTTAAGCTCTGCTTTTTTACCGTTTAGTGTATCGACTTCCTTTTTTTGCTCATCCACCTTGCCTTTTGCGGCATCTCTTTGTTTTTGAGCATCGGATAATTTGTCTCTGGTTGATTGAGTTGCATAGGATTGATATGGAGTTGCAGTTATCACCACGGCAAGCATCAAAATAAATGCCAGCCTTTTCCATATTTTTCTTTTCACAATTCCTTCCCTTACATATCCAATTCTATTTTCTTTCCGCTTGCCTGATATTGATAATACTCAACGCCTGCAGCATCAAGCATCAT
>JAILCK010000153.1 GCA_024680435.1 Lachnospiraceae bacterium | reverse complement strand
ATAAAGGGGTGGATTATGAAGACTATATATGTAAATCAGGTTGGCTATAAAAATAATAAGGAAAAGAAAGCTTATTTAAACTTTGAAGGAAAGAGCGTTTCTTTGGTTGATGAAACCGGAAAAACCGTATATGAGGGAGTTGCAAATAAGTGTATAAAGGATGATATTTCGGGAGAAGAAATAAGCGTATTTGATTTTAGTGATGTGACTAAAGCGGGAAAATATAAAGTCAATTCCGATGTTGTTGAATCTGTAAGCTTTCAAATTTCGGAAAACGTAAATGATAAGCTTTTAAAAGATTTGTGTAAGTGCTATTACTATCTTCGCTGCGGAGTAGATTTAGAAGAAAAATATGCAGGAGCTTATGTTCACGGAAAGTGCCACACAAAGAAGGCAAAGGTATATGGGGAAGATCAGGAAGTAGACGTGACCGGAGGTTGGCACGATGCAGGAGATTACGGAAGGTATGCAACAGCGGGAGCAGTGGCTATAGCGCATCTTTTGTATGCTTTCAAATTGTATCCTATTTTAAAAACCCTTTCTTTTGACATTCCAAAAGATAATAAATACCCTGACTTACTTACGGAAGTAAAGGTGGAGCTTGATTTTTTAATGAAGCTTCAAAGAAAAGACGGAGGCGTTTATCACAAAGTGACCACCATGAGGCACGCAGATTTTATAATGCCTGAAGAAGATACAAATGATTTATTCTTGTTTCCTGTTTCTTCTTTGGCAACTGCGGATGTGGCAGCAGTACTTGCTTTGGGATATACAGTATACAAAGAATACGATAAAGAGTACGCCCTCAAACTTATTAATGCTTCACTTAAATCCTATGAATGGTTAGCTAAGAATAAAGAAGCTGTTTTATTTAAAAATCCTGAAGAGAGTAACACGGGAGAATACGGAGAGAGCGAAGATTTTTCAAACAGGTTCTGGGCAGCTTGCTCGCTTTTTGAAGCTACAGGGGAAGATAAGTATTATAAAGAAGCGTTAAAGCAAAAGGATAATCTCATTACCTATGATAAGAGCGAAAGTAATAAAAACTATATTGGAAACATCTTTTCCTGCTTTGGCTGGATGGATGTTGCAGGGCTTGGAGCGTTATCGATAATCCTTTCAGATAAAGAAAACGAATTAAAGACTTTTCTTAAAGAAGAGATGCTTAAAGAAGCAAAGAGACTTGAAGCGGTTTCTTTAGAAAACGGATTCTCTCTTTGCATGGATAAGAAAGACTTTATCTGGGGAAGCAACATGGAGCTTGGAAAATACTTAATGGTGCTTCTTGTTTCTTTTAACATTACAAAGGATAAAAAGTATCTTTCTTTGGTAAGGGACGGCTTAAATTATCTTCTTGGATGCAACACAATGAATGTAAGTTTTGTTACCGGCGCAGGAGAAAAAGCCTTTAAAAATCCTCATTTAAGGCCAACTGCCGTAGACAATGTGGATGCGCCATGGGACGGACTTGTGTCTGGAGGCCCGAATGTGGGGCTCCAGGATGAAAGAGCGGCCGCCACTATTGAAAAGGGAACGGCGCCCATGAAGTGCTATCTTGACCATGTGGATTGCTATTCATTAAATGAGATAACGATTTATTGGAATTCTCCTTTTGTGTTTGCTGTCGCAGGTTTGGAAGAAGCAGATTAATAAAGATAAAAAAATATGTTTTGTATGTATTAAAAATCGAGATATACTATTTTTAAGGGTAAGAAAAAAATAAAGGCGGGAGTGAAGGTATGATCAAAGAAAATAAGATTTTACTTGGAAAATCAAACGGTGAAGATATTTACATTTATCCTAAAATGGCAAATCGCCACGGAATGATTGCAGGTGCCACCGGTACAGGTAAGACCGTTACTTTAAAGGTAATGGCAGAGTCATTTTCAGATATGGGCGTGCCTGTATTTTTGGCAGACGTCAAAGGAGACTTGGCTCCTTTGTGTAAATTAGGCGTTGATAATGAAAATGTTGTAAACAGAGTTGAATCCATGGGGTTAAAAGAAGATGGATTTACATATAAGGCATTTCCTGTAAATATCTGGGATGTGTACGGAGAAAACGGTATTCCGCTTAGAACCACAATTTCTGAAATGGGACCTATGCTTTTAAGCAGAATCTTAGGATTGAATGATACACAGTCTGACGTACTTACTTGTGTATTTAAGATAGCGGATGATGAAAACCTTCTTTTGACAGATACAAAAGATTTAAAGGCAATGCTTCAGTTTGTGGGTGAACACTCAAAAGAGTACAGCGCAAACTATGGAAATATGGCAGCAGCTTCTTTAAATGCTATCACAAGAGCGGTTGTTGCAATTGAATCAGAGGGCGCTGACATTTTCTTTGGAGAGCCCGCTCTTAATATTACCGACTGGCTTTGCACAGATGCAAACGGTAAAGGCATGATTCAGCTTCTTGATTGTAGAAAGCTTATTCACAGCCCCAAGATGTATTCAACATTCCTTCTTTGGATGCTTTCAGAGCTTTTTGAAATATTGCCTGAGGTTGGGGATGCGGCTAAGCCTCGAATGGTATTTTTCTTTGATGAAGCTCATATGCTCTTTGACTCTGCTCCAAAGATTTTGCTTGAAAAGATTGAGCAGGTTGTAAAGCTTATAAGATCAAAGGGTGTGGGCATTTACTTTATCACTCAGAATCCTTCGGATATCCCGGACGGAGTATTGGCTCAGCTTGGAAATAAGGTTCAGCATGCGCTTCATGCGTACACTCCCGCAGAGCAAAAGGCCATCAAGGCAGCAGCTCAGGGATTTAGAGCAAATCCTGAATTTGATACTATGGCTAAGCTCCAGGAACTTGGAACAGGTAAGGCTTTGGTTTCTGTTCTTGATGAAGAAGGTGTACCTACAATTGTTAAAGAAACAAAGATTTGCCCTCCTCAGAGTAACATGGGCACAATCGATGATTCTGAAAGAAATTCAATCATCAATTCAAGCCTTCTTTATTTAAGATATAAGACGGCGGTTGATAACGATTCGGCATACGAAGCTTTGGAAAGACACACTCAGCAGGTTCAACAAGAAGCAATCAAAGAAAGCGAGCAGCTTTCACTTACTCAGCAAAGAATGAAAGAAATCGAAGC
>JAILCK010000061.1 GCA_024680435.1 Lachnospiraceae bacterium | reverse complement strand
CTTGCAAGAGGCCTTAAAAAGGGCGCACAGGACCTTGATGATGACGAGTTTTTAAAGCTTTCGGAGGCCCCTATAGAAGAGGTTGTATCAAAGATTTTTGCAGGTGAAATTCAAGACGGAAAGACTCAGATTGCTGTTCTTAAAGCAGCTAGATACCTTAACAAAATTTAATAGTATGTTTATGTTTTAATCCTAAAATAGCCTTAATGTAGCACTTACATTGGAGGCTTTTTTTATGAGAAAAAGGTTTGCGCTTTTTATCGGCGAGCTCTACATGGACTATCAGACAAAACTATATTCAGGCATTGAAAAAGCGGCGATTGAAAATGATGTTTACATAGACATTTTTTCAAATTACGGTGTTTTTTCAAAGAACTATCTTCACACAATTGGTGAAGTTAATGTAAAGAACATACCGGATCTTTCAAAGTACGACGGCATTATGGTGGCGCCCGATACTTTAACTGTTCCGGGAATGTTTGAAGAAATCGATTTTCTTATAAAAGAAAAAGCAAACTGCCCCATTATGTCGGTGCGTACCCAAGAAGATAATTATTACAACGTACTGGTTGATGACCGCACTTCCATGGAGCATATAATCGAGCACTTTGTTACCGTGCACGGATGTAAGAAGATTTGCTATATGTCGGGCCGTGCCGATTTGCTTGATGCAAGAAGACGTTTGGCGGGCTATAAGGCCGTCATGGAGCGCCACAACCTGCCTATCCTTGACAATATGATATTCCAGGGCGACTACTGGACAGGAAAGGGCAGAGCGGCGGTAGAGACCTTTTATTCCAATGGATTTAAGCCCGATGCCATTGTTTGCGCAAACGACTATATGGCAATTTCCGTGTACCATGCGCTAAAAGAAAAAGGCATTAGTGTTCCTGATGATGTCTTGCTTTCGGGATATGACAATATTAACGAAGCCTTCTTTATAAATCCTCCCTTAGCAACGGTAGAAACGCCTTCATTCGAAATGGGCTATAAGGCCTTGGATTCCCTTGTAAAGCTTTCTAACGGTGAGATAGTAGCTAAGGAGCAGCCCATATCCGCAACACTCTTTTTGGAAGGCTCCTGTGGCTGTAAAAGCTGTATGAGGGAGGGAGTCAGCGAGAGGCTTTATAACTCCTTTATGGACCTAAGGGATGCGGTACATACATCCCTTGTGTTAAGCGCCGAATACGAAAGCTGCAACACGGTTGAAGAGGTGCTTAAGACAGCCCATAAAAACTCTTTGGAAATAGCATATAAAGATTTATATGTGTGCCTTTGCGATAATTATGAAGGAAGCGAAGAGTATACTGAAATCGGTGAGTATACGCCAAATATGCGCCTAGTGGCTTCTTTTAACAAAGAAAAAGATGAGTTTATTACGTTAAAAGAAACCTTTGAGCGAAGCGAAATATTACCTGTTAAGTACAGAAAAGACCTTTTATTAAGCGTATTTCCCCTTCACTTTAGGGGACATTGCTTGGGATACCTTGCAATGACCTTTGACGATATAAAGAAGCTTCAGCTTGGATTTGTTATATGGTCAAATTCTTTGGCAAATTATCTTGATAAGATAAACATGTATGAAAAGAACAAAGAGCTCATGCAGTATCGAGTTGAAATCAACATGGACAATCTTACGGGAATATATAACAGGCGTGGCATGGATTTGGCACTTTTAAAGGCCACCCAGGAACTTAAAGAAGAAAGAACGGGGCTTTTTGTAATAAGCGCCGATATGGACGGCCTTAAGATAATTAACGATACCTACGGACATGCCGAAGGAGACGTCGCCATAAAGACAATAGGCATGATTCTTTCAGGCTTCTCGTCTCCCAATATCTTTAGCGCAAGAACCGGAGGAGATGAGTTTATTATAGGCGTTAAAGGAAGCGAAAACGACGTAAAAAAGGCCATAAATACAATCAGAAAGAAAGTAAAGCGCTTCAACGATACTGCGTCAAAACCGTACAAATTATCGGTAAGCATAGGTTACGAGCGATTCGATCAAAATATTGGGTTGGTGGAATGCTTAAGGCGAGCGGACGAAAAAATGTACGAAGAAAAGAAAACGAAAAAAGAGTGCAGAAATTAAAGGTTTCTTAAGCCTGTGAGTAAATTAACCACAGGCTTTTTTTGTGTGGTATAATCTTCAAAGACTTATAAAAAGGGTGAAACTATGCTTGATACAACGCTTTGTTATATTGAAAAAGAATCAAAGTATCTTATGCTTCACAGAGTTAAGAAGGATAAGGATATAAATAAGGGCAAGTGGATAGGAGTCGGCGGTAAGTTTGAAGAAGGGGAAACCGCGGATGAATGCCTCATTAGAGAAGTGTATGAAGAAACAGGCCTTACACTTACAAAGTTTCATATGGTGGGGCTTATTAAGTTTTATTCAGAAACCGATGACATCGATATGTATTTATATAAAGCAACCGATTTTACGGGAGAAGTTAAGACAGACTGCTCTGAAGGAATACTTGAATGGGTGGATAAAGATAAGGTTTTATCGCTTCCCACATGGGAAGGGGATCACTACTTTTTAGAGCCCCTTTTGGAAGGAAAGACCAATTTAAACATGACTCTAAGATACGACCACGACGTACTTATTGAGTTTAGAGACGACACAAAGCCTGTAAAAATCCATAAATCAGGCATTATTGAAAGCCCCCACGCTTTTTCCACAAGGATAGGGGGAGTGAGCGACTCTATTTATGATTCTTTGAATCTTGGCATGAACAGAGGAGATTCCAAGGCCAGAGTTATCGAAAACTTCAGACGTTTCTTTGAAACCGCGGGCATAAAGAACTTAGCCTTCGTATGCGGAGAGCAGGTCCACGGAAATAACGTACACGTAGCTACAAAGATGGACTTAAGGAAGGCCTACGGCCCCGGTGACTTAATTGTTGCTGATGGATATGTGACAAATGAAAAGGAAGTGCCGTTAGTTATATTTACGGCGGATTGCGTGCCCGTTTTACTTGAGGATAAAGAAAACAATGTAATCGGCGCCGTTCACTGCGGTTGGAAGAGCACGGTTAAGGATATAGAAAGAAACGCGATTGAAAAAATGAAGGCTTTAGGCGCCGACGTATCAAAGATTCACATAGCAATCGGCCCTGCAATCGATAAGTGCTGTTTTGAAGTGGGAAAAGAAGTTACTGAGGCAGTAGATAAGCTTCTTAATTCTGATGCTTCTTTCTTTTATGATGAGTGTGAAAACGGAAAATACATGCTTGATTTAAGAGGAGTTGTAAGAGAGCGTTTCTTGCAGCTTGGAGTGCTTAGCG
This sequence comes from Lachnospiraceae bacterium, assembly GCA_024680435.1. Taxonomy (GTDB): domain Bacteria; phylum Bacillota; class Clostridia; order Lachnospirales; family Lachnospiraceae; genus UBA1258. Next base: position 25,847 of record JAILCK010000061.1, on the reverse strand, counting down.
AAAATATTGAAACCGTGGGAGAGTGCACCATGTGCCATCCAGATAAGTACTTTTCTCACAGATACACAAAGGGTGAGAGAGGAAGCCTTGCCTGCGTTATCGAATTAAGCTAAAAACATTGACTTTTTAACAAAAAACGCTAAACTAAATAAAGCGTGTAATACAGCAATTTTTGGAGATTTTTAATAGATGAAGAAATTAGGTTTTTTAGCTTTGTCTTTGGCAATTTTGGCAGGCATATTGCTTTCCGCACCAAAGATAAAAGCAACCGTCAATGAAATTGAAATTGACAAGGCAAATACAGAAAAATACGAAGCGTTTTTGGCAGAAAACAAAGCCTTTTACGATAACACCTTTTATAACGGTGTTGACATTAGCGGCCTTACTCCCTATGAAGCTGTTAGCGCTATTGAAGAGGACTTTGAAAAGCAAAGCGTTGAAATAGTGTCTGATTACCCCGATGACACACAGAACTTTTCTTTTGACAGACTTAACTTTAACTATAACGACCTTTTAAAGGATTTAATGACTGTTTTTGACAATCAGACCCTTTCTAAAGAAGAGTTTATTAACGGAGCAGAGAGGAAAGACTACACTTACGATATAGCCGCTAACGGCGACTATTCTAAGATGGAGCTTAGAGACTTAAAGGTTTTGGACAAAGAAACCAGGATTAAGTCGCACGATGCATACGTAAGCTACGATAAGATTTCAGGTAACTTTATCGTAGAAAAAGAAAGCTATGGTAACGAGATTAAAAAGGGCGCTTTGGAAAAGAAGCTTGAAGCCGCCATTAAGAATAAAGAAACCCAGGTGGTTATAACTTCTGATGACTACATAAAGCCTGAAATTCTTTCTGATGATAAAAAGTTAGATCAGACAAAAGAGTATTATAAGATTCTTTTGGGAAAGAGCCTTACTGTAAATATTTGCGGAAATGTGTTAAACATAGGCCCCGAAAAGCTTACGTCTTTATATGAATTTGGGCCTGATGATGTAATAGACGAAGAAGCGCTGACAAGCTTTGTGGCATCTTTGGCCGGCACATTTAATACCTTTGGAATTGACAGACCCTTTACCACAAGCACAGGAGAACAGGTTATAGTTCACGGCGGTGACTACGGATGGCTCGTTAATCAGGAAGGCACAAAAGAAGCTATAAGAAAAGCGGTTCTTTCTCCAAATTCGGTTGAGACCATTGATGCGGTTTATTCAAGAGTGGGACAGCGTCCCGCAGGAGCTGAAATCGGAAACACCTATGTTGAAATAAGCTTAAGAGATCAAAAGGTGTGGATGTATGTAAACGGAGTGCAGATAGTTAACGATGATTGCACCACAGGTATGTTTGAAGACCCTGCCTGCACCACAAACGAAGGCACATTTTCTTTAACCTATAAAGTTACAAACGTAACCTTAAAGGGGCCTACATGGAACGATTTCGTGTACTATTGGATGCCCTTTGATGATGCAAACGGCATGCATGACGCCACATGGAGAACGGATGAAGAATTCGGCGGAGAAAACCGATTCGGAAACGGCTCTCACGGATGCGTAAACTTAAGGCTTCCTACCGCTCAGGTAATTTATGAAAACATTCAGCAAGACACTCCCATAATCACATGGTAGGGTGAAAGAAGAAGTTAAAAGACACAGGAAAAACCTGTGTCTTTTATGTTTTTTAGGATTTTTGCATTTACAATAAGTTAATTATCCTATTGTATAGTCTTAATTGGAGCCCTCTGCTCATTGATTCTAATCAATAATAATTTAAAATAATTAATTTTTCACAATTTTGTTTGAAATCAATTTAATTATGCTATAAAATCTATTTGTATCAATCTCAAGGGAGGATCCCCGGATGGCTACTGAAAAAAATAAACCGACGGTACTTATTGCCGAAGATGAGGAAATCAACCGAAGCATACTGCGTGAAATCCTAAAAAATAAGTACAGAATACTTGAGGCCGAAAACGGTCATCAGGCGGTATTTTCGATCAAGGAGGAAGAAGCAAACATTGCCCTTATCATCCTTGATATTCACATGCCCAAGTTAGACGGATTCGGGGTAATGGACTACTTACAGGAGACGGGGCTTAACGAAAAGATTCCCGTTATCATCACCACATCCGATGAATCGGCGGATATATTGGTGCAGGGTAAGAAAAACAAAGTCGTTGATATTATTTATAAGCCCTTTAGGGCAGCAGATTTACTTAAAAGCGTAGATGCATTTGTGCAGATAAGCGCTCTTGAGCAAAATCTTGAGGATATAATTAACGAAAAGAGTGTGTACCTTACAAACCAGTATGAGGCCGTAAAGAAGGCTAAAAACCTCCACAGAGGCAAATGGGACGATAACATCAGGGCAATCCTTAAAAAGATGCTTCCGGGAAATGAAGAACACAATGTAAGGATCCAAAAGATAACAGCTCTTCTTTGCGAAAGGCTTATGAACAAATTTCCCAAATACGGCCTTTCAAAGAGCGTAAACAAAGTTATCGTGGATGCCACACTTCTTCATGACCTCGGAAAAGTGGTTATTCCCGATTCTGTATTTACAAACAATGACGCTTCTTCTTCAAGAGCAATGGTACAGGTAAAGAAACGCCCCATCGCAGGCTCGGAGATGATAAACATCATGTTTGCAAACACCGGTCATCAAATGGAAAGAAAGTATGGCTACGATATTTGCAGATATATGTTTGAAACCTACGACGGTAAAGGCTATCCTGTAGGCTTAACGGGCAAAGAAATCCCAATTTGCGCCCAGATAGTAGGCCTTGCCCACAGATACGAAGAATTAAGGTTTTTATCGGACGGTTCCGAAAAGCCTCATAAGAGCGTTATGAGAAAAATTCTTGAGGCTGAATACAAAGCTTATAATCCCGATTTGATGGAGGCTTTTGAAGACATAGATCCTCTCATTGAAAAAGCCTTCGAGAAAAAGAACAATTAAAGGAGAGTATATTAAAATGGCAAATTATCCTACACCTCACATTAACGCAAAGCCCGAAGACTTTGCTAAGACCGTGCTTATGCCGGGAGATCCCTTAAGATCTAAATTCATTGCAGAAAACTTTTTAGAGAATCCCGTGCTTGTAAACAACGTAAGAGGCGTTCAAGGTTACACAGGAACTTATAAGGGTACAAAGGTATCCGTTATGGCAAGCGGTATGGGAATGCCTTCAATCGGCATTTACAGCTATGAATTATTTAACTTCTTTAATGTAGATAACATCATCCGTGTAGGCTCTGCAGGAGCTTTACAGAAAGAAGTTAAAATCCGCGATATAGTATTTGGAATGGGAGCTTTGACAAATTCAAATTATGCCCGCCAGTTTAACCTTCCCGGCGCATTTGCTCCTATCGCTGACTACACATTACTTAGCGAAGCAATAAAGGCAGGAGAAAAAATCGGAGCTAAGTACCATGTAGGTAATGTAGTATCTTCAGATACCTTCTATGATGCAGATCCTACCGTAAACGACAGATGGGCTTCAATGGGAGCTTTGGCAGTTGAAATGGAAGCTGCAGCCCTTTATATGAACGCTATTAAGGCTAAGAAGAGAGCACTTGCAATCCTTACAATTTCAGATTCAATTGTAACAGGAGAAGCTACCACAGCAGAAGAGAGACAGAATTCATTTACACAGATGATGGAAGTTGCTCTTGAAACAGCAGTAGCAATGGATAAGCTTAAATAGGTAATTGAATAATAGCAAAAACCCTCGGGTTATAGGCCCGAGGGTTTTATTTTGAATGCGCTTGACTTATTAAGTCAACCTATTACTTTGTATCTAATTTAAAGCCAAAGTACTTAACTGCGTTGTTGTAAGAGATGCCTTTTACGATTTCTGATAAAACTTTTTCATCGTAAGGATATTCTCCGTTTTCAACCCATTCACCGATTACGTTACAAAGGATTCTTCTAAAGTATTCGTGACGGGTGTATGATAAGAAGCTTCTTGAGTCTGTAAGCATTCCCACAAATCCTGAAAGGTTACCAAGGTTAGCTAAAGACTTAATCTGGTTTTCCATACCGATCTTATTGTCGTTAAACCACCAAGCTGAACCGTGCTGAATCTTTGCTACAGCTGTTGAATCCTGGAAGCATCCGATAATTGTGCCGATTGCTTCGTTGTCTCCGGGGTTAAGGGAGTAAATGATGGTCTTAGGAAGTGAACCTTCTTTTTCAAGAGCATCAAGGAAGTTAGCAAGGTTTGAAGCGTTTGTGTCGTTTCTTATGCAGTCAAAACCTGTATCGGGGCCAAGCTTTTCAAAGCGCTTAGTGTTATTGTCTCTCTTACAGCCGTAGTGAAGCTGCATTACCCAGTTTCTCTTTGCGTATTCTCTGCCCATTTCAACCATGAATGCTGTCTTAAACTTTAAAACTTCTTCTTCTGAAACGGCAGCGCCCGATAATCTCTTTGAGAAGATAGCTTCGATTTCTTCCTTAGAAGAGGGAGTGCACATTACATCGTCAAGACCGTGGTCTGAAACGGAACAACCGTGATTTTCAAAGTAGTCAAGGCGAAGTCTTAATGCCTTCATCAAATCTTCGAAAGTAGAAATCTTAAATCCTACGGTTCCTTCTAACTTAGCTAAGTAATCAAGGTAGGTAGGCTTTTCAAGATTCATTGATTTATCGGGTCTCCATGCGGGAAGAACCTGTACGTCAAAGGTTGAATCATTCTTGATTTCTTCATGGAAGTTAAGAGCATCGACGGGATCGTCTGTTGTGCAAATAAGTGTAACGTTTGAACGCTTAATAATGCTTCTAACGCTCATATCTTTCTTTGAAAGCGCCTTGTTACAAACCTTCCATGCTTCTTCAGCGGTTTCTTCAGTCAAAGGCTTATCAAATCCAAAGTATCTTTGAAGCTCTAAGTGGCTCCAGTGATAAAGGGGATTTCCGATAGCTTTCTGCAAGCATTTTGCCCATGCAATGAACTTATCGTGATCTGATGCATCACCTGTAATGTACTTTTCATCCACACCGCAAGAACGCATAAAGCGCCACTTGTAGTGGTCGCCGCCAAGCCAGACCTGAGTGATGTTTTCAAACTGTCTGTCATGAGCGATTTCTTCGGGATTGATGTGACAATGATAGTCTAAAACCGGCATGTTCTCTGCAAATGAATGATAGAGCTTCTGAGCGGTTTTGGTTGTAAGGATAAAATCCTTGTCCATAAATTTTTTCATGTTTTTCTCCTAACTCTCGGTTGAGTCTCTTTCTATTAAGATGCCTTTGTATTCTGTTTTTGCAGGCATTTCTTTTCCTTCAAGCACTCCAAGGAGTGTGGCCACAAGCTGCTTTGACAAAGCTTCCAGGCGATTGTCCACACTTGTGATTTCAGGCTGTGTCATTAAAGCCATGGGAGAGTTGTTGTAGCCTATAATTGATAAGTCTTTTGGCACGCTTATGCCTCTTTTTACAGCAAACTTTAAAGCTGCGATAGCAAGGTAATCTTCACTTGATACAACGGCGTCAAAGCGAAGGCCTTTTTCATAAACTTCTTCGATTGTTTTTACAAATCCGTTTACATCGTCTCTGTTAGAATTGCAGTATACGATGTAGTCATCAGACAAGCTTAAATTGTTTTCTTTTAACGCTTCCTTATAGCCTTCAAGCTTCTTTACGCCGGAATATGATTTTGAACTGTAAAGGTATAGAATCTTCTTTCTTCCCTTTTTAACCAAAAACTCAACGGCTGATTTTGTGGCATTTAAGTCATCGCAGAATAGGGAGTAAACGTTCTGACATTCAAAGCAGGCATTTAAAAGCATGATGGGAATCGATTTTGCGGCTTCTTTAATGTATGCATTGTTAGAAGAAACCGTAGTGTCCAAAAAGTTTGAGCCCACTAAAATCGCTGCGTCTACTTTTTTTGAAATAAGTAAGTCCAAAGACTTTTGCTTGTTTTGAAAATCGTAGCCTGTACAGCATAAAAGAGAGTCGTAATTATTCTGACGAAGGGCCTCTTCGATTAAATAAACTGCCTTAGCAAGGTATGTATCCGAAGAATCCGCACAAAGAATACCGATGGTCTTCATGGTGTCAAGGCCAAGACCTCTTGCAAAAGCGTTTGGCTTATAGCCCATCTTTTCCATAACCTCTGTAATCTTTTCTCTGGTCTTTGGATTTACGTTATTTGAATCGTTTAAGACTCTTGAAACCGTTGCGATAGATACACCGGCTTCTTTTGATATGTCATATATTGTGATCTTACTCTTTTTATCTGCCATTTTTCTCTCCGTTTTTATGTAAGCGTTTTCACAATTTAAGTTGATTATAAGATATATGTAAAAAGAAATCAAGTTGACATTATAGGATTTAGAGGGTATTATACGTCATGTAAGCACTTACATAAAATCGGAGGTTTTTTATGAAACAACTAAACAAAGACATGGTGGACGTAGTTAAGCGTCCGGTTAAAGTATTACAGTTTGGAGAAGGCAATTTCTTACGTGCATTCGTAGATTACATGTTTGATATCTGCAATGAAAAGGGACTTTTTGACGGAAGCATTGTTCTTGTAAAGCCAATCGAATTTGGCTCACTCGAAAATTTTGGAAAACAGGACAATATCTATACGGTTTCTTTAAGAGGACGTGTGGACGGAAAGCCCAGCGTTCAAAACAGAATCATTACATCGGTTTCAGACACGGTAGGTGTCTACGAAGAATATGACCGTTTTATGGAATATGCGCGTCTTGATACTTTAAGATACATTGTTTCAAACACCACCGAGGCAGGTATTGTGTTTGATGAAAGCGATTCATTCTCAGTTAACCCTTCTAAGACTTTCCCCGGAAAGCTTACAAAGTTTTTATTTAAGAGATTTAATGCATTTAACGGCGCTAAAGATAAAGGCCTTGTGATGCTTCCCGTTGAGCTTATAGACGATAACGGAATCGAACTTCAAAAGTGCGTAAACAAATTTATTGATTTGTGGCAGCTCCCCGCTGAATTTAAGGCATGGGTAAACGATGCTTGTAATTTCTGCTCCACACTAGTAGATCGTATAGTTACAGGATATCCCAGAAACAACGAACAGGAAATCTTCAATGAACTTGGATATGAAGATAAGCTTGTGGTAACCGCTGAGCCTTTTGCTTTGTGGGTTATCGAATCAAAGAAAGATTTAAGCGATGAGCTTCCCTTTGTTAAGGCAGGTCTTCCCGTTATTTATACAGACAATCAGAAGCCTTATAAGCAAAGAAAGGTGCGCATCCTTAATGGCGCTCACACTTCCTTCGTGCTTGCTTCTTTCCTTTGCGGAAACAACATTGTAAGAGAATCAATGGAAGATGATTTAATCCGTAACTTTATGGATGCAACAATTTTTGATGAAGTTATTCCTACATTGTCTCTTCCCAAGGAAGACTTACTTAACTTTGCAAGCGCAGTAAAGGAGCGTTTCAACAACCCTTACGTAGATCACGCTTTGCTTTCAATTTCTCTTAACTCAGTTTCAAAGTGGAGAGCAAGATGTATGCCAAGCTTCTTAGGCTACGTTGAAAAGACAGGAAAGCTTCCTTCGCATCTTACATTCTCACTTGCAGCATTAATGGCATTCTATTCTTCAACAGAGCTTAGAGACGGTGCTTTAATCGGTAAGAGAGGTTCAGAAGAATACAGGATCATGGACGATAAGGAAGTGCTTGAATTCTTTAAAGAATACTCAAGCAAGGATACAAAGACCTTTGTACATGCCTTCCTTTCAAACGAAGGTTTCTTCGGACAGGATTTAACTAAGGTAAATGATACTGAAGCTGCAGTTGTAACTTACTTAGATGAAATCAAAGAACTCGGAATGCGCAAAGCAATGGAGAAAAACTTTTAATGGAAAAGTGTTTAAGAATAAACAAAATCGATAACGTGGCTGTGGCTATCGAAGCTTTAAAGAAGGGGGATGCGGTTTCTTTTGACGGATTATCCGTTATTGCAAAAGAAGACATTCCCGCAGGCCACAAGATTGCGCTTTTTGACATAAAGAAAGATGAAAGCGTGATTAAATATGCTGCCCCCATCGGAAGGGCAAAAGAAGATATCATTGCGGGCTCACACGTACACACACACAATTTAGCTACTCTTTTATCCGATAATCTTGAATATAAGTATGAGCCCGTAAAAGATATAAAGCATGTTGATGCGTCCGAACTTAAAGAAACCTTTATGGGATACGTAAGAAAGAACGGTAGTGTAGGTGTCAGAAACGAAATCTGGATTATCCCTACCGTCGGATGCGTTAACAATGTGGCTGAAAAAATAAGAGACGAGGCTAAGAAGTATTTAAAAGCAGGCATTGATGATGTGGTGGCATTTACCCATCCTTACGGATGCTCTCAGCTTGGAGACGACCAGGAAAATACAAGAAAAATCCTCGTTGACTTAATCAGTCATCCCAATGCCGGAGGCGTGCTGGTCCTTGGTCTTGGCTGTGAAAACTCAAATATTAACGAGTTAAAAAAGTACTTAACAGACTATGATGAAGAGAGAGTAAAGTTTTGGGTTTCTCAGGAATGTGAAGACGAAATCGAAGAGTCTGTAAAGATTTTAAAAGATTTAATTGATAAGGCTTCTAAAGATAAAAGAGAAGAAGTGTCCGTTGATAAGCTTATAATCGGCTTAAAATGCGGAGGCTCAGACGGCTTTTCGGGAATTACCGCAAATCCTACGGTAGGCGGTTTTTCGGATCTTTTGGTAGCAAAGGGAGGCACCACCATTTTAACGGAAGTTCCTGAAATGTTTGGCGCAGAAACCTTGCTTATGAACAGATGCAAAGACGAAGCTTTGTTTGAAAAAACCGTTGATTTAATCAATAACTTTAAAGACTACTTTAGAAAGAACGACCAGGTGATTTATGAAAATCCTTCTCCCGGCAATAAGGCAGGAGGTATTTCCACACTTGAAGATAAGTCTTTAGGATGCACTCAAAAGTCGGGTTCTTCATATGTGTGCGGAGTGCTTGAGTACTCTGAAAAAGTTAAGGAAAAAGGCTTAAACTTACTTAGCGCACCGGGAAATGACTTGGTGGCTGCAACGGCACTTTCTGCATCAGGTGCCCAGATTGTTTTATTTACAACAGGTCGAGGCACACCCTTTGCGGCTCCCGCCCCTACAGTAAAGATTTCAAGTAACACTCCTTTATATGAAAAGAAGAAAAACTGGATAGACTTTAACGCAGGAAGAGTGCTTGAAGATAAGACAATCGATGAATTATCAAAAGACCTTTATAACTACGTATTAAAGGTAGCCTCCGGAGAAAAGGTTTTATCGGAAGTTCACGGATTCCATGATTTTGCAATCTTTAAACAGGGCGTTACCTTATAAATAATAAAAAAGAAAAAAGACCGTAACAGGTCTTTTTTTGTTGCAAAAATATTGACAAAGGAGAAGAGCAAATGCTAGCATAGTTAGCTGAGGCTAACTAAAAATAATAATAAAGAGGAGAGACTTATTATGGCTAGAAAAGAAGTAGTTAATGCAAACGTTCAAAGCGATAAAAAGCTTAGAACAAAGGATTTGATTTTTGCGGGAGCATTCGGCGCAATTTATGTGGTGCTTATGCTTATCGTAGTTATGGGTACAGGCGCAATCCCGATTCTTTATATCGGATCACCCTTCCTTGTAGGTGTTGTATGCGCTACCGTATATGAACTCTGCGTTTTAAAAGTGCGAAAATTTGGCGCAGCGCTCATTTTGGGAGTGTTGTTTGCTATCACAACTTCCTCCGCTTATTTACCGGGGCTTATCATTGCAATCGTAGTGGCACTTTTGGCCGAACTTGTAATGATTATAGGTAAATATCAATCTAAAAAGATGTTTCTTGTTTCTTTCATCGTATTTAACTTAAATATGGTTTGTCCTTTCACAAACTTGTATTTCAGAAGAGATGCCTTCTTGGCAATGGCTACGGAATACTACAGTGCTGATTATGCAAATACTGTTGCAAGCTTTGCGACAGGCTGGCTTCCTGTTGTGCAGATCGGCTTAGCTATCCTTGGCGCGGCAATCGGTGTTTTGATTGCATCCAAGCTTATAAAGAAACACTTTGAAAGGGCAGGAATAGTTTAATAAGAGATGGATTTAGTATTTAATGATACCGACAAGGGAATTATTAAAATAGATCCAAGAACCAAGTTTTTCATGTTTCTTGCAAGCGGTTGTCTTACCCTTGCAAGTTTCAGTGATTTGGGCACCATAGTGTTTACCGCATTTTTATGCGTGATTTTGGCTCTTTGCGGAAAGCCTGTTTTGGCGCTAAAGGCAGCAGGTGTGTTTTTCCTTACTGTGTTCTTTAGATTCACTATGGATGCCTCACTTGGGGCTCCGAAGTTAATTGTAGGCATTTTGTCTATGTTATCTACGGCGGTGATGTTTTCTTTCCCTATGATTTTAAGCTTAATAATTATTGTTAAAACCACAAAAATCAGTCACTTTATCTCGGCGTTTCAGGCAATGAAACTTCCGATAAAAGTGATTGTTCCTTTTGCGGTCTTTTTTAGATTTTTACCAACGGTTTCGGATGAATGGACCGGAATAAGAAAAGCAATGGCTTTTAGGGGCATTTCTTTAAGTCCTGCGGAAGTAATAAAGCATCCATGGAGAACGATAGAATACATTTTGATTCCCATGCTTTTTGCATCCATAAACGTAATGGATGAATTGGCGGCTGCCACTATGGCAAGAGGAATGGATGTAGATATCAAGCGAAGCTCATACGAAGAAGTGAAACTTAAAGCAATCGATTATATACTTATTTGTTTATTTATAGCCTTGGTGGCTGTATCTATCATTCTTGGAAACATGGTGAAAGGAGGAAGTGCTATTTGATTAGATTTAATAACGTAAGCTTTCACTATGGAGGAGAAAGAGGTACGGGAGAAGGCGTTGATAATATTAACCTTACCATAAAGGATGGTGAGGTTATAGTTTTATGCGGTTCTTCAGGATGCGGAAAAACCACTTTGACGCGTTTGATTAACGGTCTTGCTCCCCATTTTTATCAAGGGGAACTGGAAGGGGACGTATTTGTAAATGATTTAAATGTTTCAAAGGCGGAGCTTACTCAGACAAGCAGACTGGTGGGAAGCGTGTTTCAAAATCCTAAGAGCCAGTTTTTTAATATAGACACTACGGGAGAGCTTGTTTTCGGATGTGAAAACCAGGGCTTAGAGAGAAGTGTTATAAAAGAAAGGCTTGAAAAGACTGTTAAAGATTTAAAACTTGAAGCCCTTATGGGAAGAAACATCTTTAATATGTCGGGGGGTGAAAAGCAACAGATAGCCTGCGGAAGCGTGTATACCGCAGATCCCCTTGTCTATGTGATGGACGAGCCTTCTTCAAACCTTGACAGAAAGGCAATTTTAAGACTAAGAGAAGTATTTAAAAAGATAAAAGAAGCCGGAAAAACCATAGTGATATCGGAGCATAGGCTCTACTATCTTATGGATCTGGCAGACAGGTTTATTTATCTTGATGACGGAATGGTGAAGAATATCTACACACCGGATGACCTTTATAAGCTTTCGGATGAGGAACTTAAAAAAATAGGCTTAAGGTGTACAGACCTTTCAAAATTAAAGATAAATGCCGCAAAGGATGTTCACAAGGTAAGTGTGCCCATGGTTGAGGCGATTGACTTAAATTGCGATAAAGGCGGGAACCGAATTGTCGATGTGGGAAGGCTTTCAATTCCAAAAAACAGCGTTGTTGCGGTAATCGGGGATAATGGAAGCGGTAAATCCACTCTTACGGAAGCTCTTTGCGGTGTGGGGCCTTCAGACGGTAATGTGGCCTTTGACGGAAAGTATCTAACGGTCAAAGAACGCGCCGATAAAAGCTTTATGGTGATGCAGGATGTAAACCGTCAGTTATTTTCTGATTCTGTTTTGGAAGAAGTAATGCTTAATGCTTCGGTAGATAAAGATGAAGCTATGAAAGTGCTTGAAAAGTTAGGGCTTTTTGGAATTGCAGAAAGACATCCGTCATCTTTATCGGGAGGCCAAAAACAAAGGGTTGCCATTGCATCCGCTTTATGCGCGGGAAAAGAAATCATCTTTTATGATGAGCCTACATCCGGCCTTGACAGAGACAGTATGGAAAGATTCGCAAAGCTTTTAACGGATATGAAGAAAGATATTACTTCCGTAATCATCACTCACGATCCTGAGCTAATCTTAAAGTGCTGCACCCATGTGCTTCATATAGAAGGCGGCAGGGTGCTTGGATTCTACCCTCTTGATGAAGAAGGGGCAAAAAGAATCGGCTGGTATTTTAAGTCTGAAAATGCGGACAACTCATCAAAAGAGAGAAAGAAAACCGGCTTATTTACAAGAATATTTAAGTATGCCGGTGAATGGAAAAGATACATTTTCTATTCTGTTGCATTCCTTATAGTGGGTGCTCTTTCGGGAGCCTTGCCCTTCCTTGGAATTTACGATCTTTTAAATAAGCTTTTAAACAAAGAAACCATAACCCTTGCAGGGACAATTCCCTCTATAGTATTGGTGGCGGTAAGCTTACTAATAAATGCAATTACTTACACTTACGGACTTCAGCTAAGCCACAGAGCGGCTTATCATACCCTTGAAAACATAAGAATCAGCTTGCAGGAAAAGTTTGATAAGCAGCCCCTTGGAAACATACACGATCTTGGAATCGGAGCCGTAAAGAAACTGTTTAACGATGATATTGAATCTATAGAAGTGATGCTTGCACACGTTATTCCTGAAGGCTTTGCATATATATTTGCAGGAGCCGTCATAGTGCTTTCTTTGATTGCTGTAGACTGGCAGATGGCGCTTCTTAGCATAATCATTTTAATGTTTGGCTGGGGCGCATCAAAGCAGATGTATACAGCCGGCATGGACAGAATGGGAGTATATTTTGCGGCGTCTAAAAGATTAAACAACAGAATAATCGAATACGTTTCGGGAATGGAAGTAGTAAGGGTATTTAATAAAGGTGTTGAATCAGGCGAAAAGTTTGAGGAATCAGTAAAGAATTACAGAGATTTCGGCCTTAAGTGGTATGAAGTCTGCTGGCCCTGGATGGCCCTTTACGGAAGCCTGTTTGTGAATATAACCCTTTATTCACTCCCTGTGGGAGCTTTGCTTGTTATGCTTGGTTTCTTGCCCCTTTCTAAGTATGTGCTGGCTCTTTGCCTAAGCTTTGCCCTAGGGCCTGTTTTATCACACATTCTTGGCCTTATAGGCACGCTTCCAAGGGTAAATTACAAAATTCAAACGGTTGAAAAGGCACTTGATAAGGCGCCTTTAAAGTGCGGAAGCGAAAGCTTTAAGGGAAAAGACCACAGTGTGACATTTAACTGTGTTCACTTTTCTTACAAAGCCGATGAAGTGCTATCGGGAATTTCATTTACGGCTAAAGAAGGTCAAATGACTGCCTTGGTGGGAGAATCGGGAAGCGGTAAATCTACGATTGCAAGACTTATAGCCCACTACTATGACATTAATTCAGGCGAAATCCTTATAGGCGGTCAAAACATTTGTGACATGTCTTTGGATGCTCTTGGAAAAGAAGTGTCCTATGTTTCCCAGGAACTGTTTTTGTTTAACAAATCCATTATGGAAAATATAAGAGTGGGAAAGCCCGGTGCTACCGATGAAGAGGTTATTGAAGCATCAAAGAAAGCAGGGTGCCATGAGTTTATTTTAAAACTTGAAAAGGGATACGACACCCAGGCGGGAGATGCGGGAAATAAGCTTTCGGGAGGCCAAAAACAAAGAATAGCCTTTGCAAGAGTTATTTTAAAAGATGCTCCCATTGTGGTGCTCGATGAAGCAACGGCCTTTATTGATCCTGAAAATGAAAAGAAAATGAATGAGGCGATAGCGGAAATAACAAAGAATAAAACCGTAATAGTGATAGCTCACAAGCTTAGCTCTATCGCAAAAGCCGACAATATAATCGTGCTTGATAAAGGAAAGATTGAATGCGAAGGAAAGCACAGCGAGCTTATCGAAAAGTCAAAGCTTTATAAAAAACTGTGGGATGCTGCTAAAAGAAGCAACAGCTGGGCTTTGAAAGGAGGCAATTAACAATGATTCGAATACTCCATAGGATTGTAAAATTCTGCGATAAAAAGAATGCAAAAAGAATTCGAATCGCATACATTTTTGCTTTCTTAAATGCGTTAATGAAAAATGCTTCTATCATGGTGGCAATATATCTTATAAAGCTTTTGTTTGAAGGTAATAAAGATGTACTTACCTGTGTAAAGGCTTCCGGCATATTGATTTTAGCCTTTGCACTTACTACAGTCTTTTCTCATATCACTGACAGACTTCAGTCATCTTCCGGATACAAAGTATTTGCAGATAAAAGAATTGAATTTGCTGCAAAGCTTCGCACCCTTCCCATGGGATATTTTACGGAAGGAACAATAGGGCGAATAAGCTCGATTCTCTCAGAGGATATGGTGTTTGTGGAAGAAAACAGTATGAGCATAATTGCTGAAATCGTAAGCGATATTTTTTCACAAGCCTTGCTTGTGGTTTTCATGTTTATACTAAATCCCTTGCTTGGAGCTATAGCATTAATCACAGTCATAATTGTTCTTTTTATTTCGATTCCCATGAACAAAGAAGGGCTTAAAAATTCACTTAACAGGCAAAGCGCCGTAGAAAATCTTACAGGTGCCGTAATTGAGTACGCCGAAGGAATGGCAGTTTCAAAAAGCTTTGGACTAACAGGAGAGAGCTCTGAAAAAATAAGAGATGCGTTTAAAGAAAGCAGAGAAGCCAATCTTAGATTCGAAAGAGAACATTCGCCTTGGACGAGACGTATGGAGATTGTTTATGCTTTGGGCTTAACAGGCATTTTTATGGGAACCATTTATCTTTGCGGGGAAAACAAGCTTGAATTTGCAAACTTTATCGGAGTGCTTCTTTTCTTAATGAATATGTTTGTGCCCTTTAAGCATATGTTTGCAATGGGCTCAAGACTCACCATTATGGATATTGCCCTTAACAGAATAGAGGCTGTGCTTAGCGAAAAGCCCCTCGATTTAAGCGGAAGCGAAAAGCCTAAGGGAGACTCTGAAAACGAAATTGAGTTTAAAAATGTTTCTTTCTCCTATGAAACAAAAGAAGTGCTTCACGATATTTCTTTCTCAGTAAAGAAAAATCAGATGATTGCGCTGGTGGGAGAGTCAGGATGCGGAAAAACCACCATTGCAAACCTTATTTCAAGATTTTGGGACGTAGATAAAGGAGAAGTGCTGTTTAGAGGAATCAACATAAAGAAACTTACCATGGAGTATCTTATGAGCAATTTAAGTATGGTGTTTCAAAAGGTTTATTTGTTTGAAGATACTGTATTTAACAATATTTCCATGGGTAAGCCCGATGCTACATACGAGGAAGTGGTTTCGGCCGCAAAGAAGGCCAGGTGCTATGACTTTATAATGAACCTACCTTACGGCTTTGATACTATTGTGGGAGAAGGCGGAGCAAACTTATCGGGCGGAGAGGCTCAAAGAATATCCATTGCAAGATGCATTTTAAAGGATGCGCCCATAATTATTCTTGATGAAGCGACCGCAAGTATTGATGCGGATAACGAATGCTACATAAAAGAAGCCATGTCCGAACTTTGCAAGGATAAGACCGTAATCGTGATTGCCCATAGGCTAAACACCATAAAGGAAGCCGACAATATTATGGTGATTTCCGAGGGAAGGGTCGCAGAAAGCGGTTCGCACGAATGGTTAATGAAACAAAACGGTATTTATAAATCCATGGTTATTATGCAGGAAGAATCTTATAGGCAAGCGGAGGAAATAGGAGCATGAGTAAAAATGCGTGCAGAATGATAGGAATCATTACAATGATACTTAGCGTTTTCTTTATTTTGGCAGGGCTCTACCTTCCTATGGCAGGAATTAGCTTAACCCTTGCAAATATCTTGCTGGCCGTGGGAATTATCCTTTTAATTGCCGGTACTGTCTTTTACAAGATATTAAAGACAGAATAAACAGTGAAAGTAATAATTCTTTTTGATTTGATAGGTGATTTAAAGGAAAGTCTGTGCTATACTATTATGCAAATAATAGTTTTAATAGGGTTTGTGTGACATTATTTTTCTAGAGGTGGGAAAACATGAGTTACATTACGGAAGACATTTTAAGACAGACAGGCTTTATTGACATCGATTACGGCCTTGAGTGCTGTGCGGGAATGCTTGATTTATACATGCATGCGGCGGAAGACTACGTAGGATGCGATAATAAAGTAGAAAAGCTTAAAGAAGAGTTTGAAAAAGAAGACTGGGCTAATTACATAGTGGACATCCACGCGGTGAAGAGTTCATCTATGCTTCTTGGGATCACTGCTCTTGGAGAGAGGGCAAAGCAGCTTGAGCTTTCAATCAAAGAAGAAAACTACCAATACGTAAAAGACAACCATGAGGAAGTTTTAAAAGAGTATGAAAGAATCATTGGTGTCATGGCAAAGCTTTTAAACGACTATGAGATACCGGAGTAGAAATGGATTCTTTTAACTTTAGATTTTGTAAGAAGTGTCTCACAAGAGACATGATTGATAAGGATGCCTATTTTCGCACCTTGCAAGAGCTTATTGATAATATTTCAGAAGCCGTTAAAACCCAAAAGGATGAGTACGAGAGTCGCTTATCAAAGTGTACCGAGTGCGAGCGCTTGGCAGACGGCATGTGCAGAGCCTGTGGCTGTTACGTGGAGCTTCGGGCCGCTAAAAAATCAAATAAATGTCCATATGAATTATGGTAAAAAGGAAAAAACCAAGGAATATCCTTGGTTTTTCTAATTCCCAGATAACCAAAACATCCTTCGTAATTCGCCCGTTCCGGGCTATCCGTGCTTCGCACTGCAATTACTCAGGCGTGTTTGGTTACTGCTTCGCAGTACGCTCGGTTTTATAACCGTCCATTTACATGCAAGCATGAATGAACGGTTGTAATCCGCGCTACTGTGAATATTAACTTTATTTTTATCCCATGTTTACTTTTACACTTACTTCTTTAACGGATTCATCATAAGGAATTACATTTCCTTCGATAGCCTTTCCGTTTACCGTGATGCTCTTTACACCCTTTTCAACGCCGTTTGTTGAAACGCTGATTGTGTAGGTTACATTACGGAACTTTCTTGTGATGGTGAAATCACCAAAGTCCTTAGGCACACAAGGATCGATTGATAAACCTTCGTATGTAGGATACAAACCTAAAATGTACTGAGATACATTTACGAATGTCCATGCTGCGGTACCCGTAAGCCATGAGTTCTTTCCTTCTCCGTGGAACTTAGCATCTTTACCTGCTACCATCTGGCAGTATACGTAAGGCTCTGTTCTGTGGATTTCGGAAATATCTTCAATGTATGCAGGGCAGGTCTTTTTGTAGATTTCAAATGCTCTGTCGCCACGTCCGATAACTGTTTCTGCAATAGAAACCCAGGGATTGTTGTGAGCAAATATACCTGCGTTTTCTTTGTATCCCGGAGGATAAGAGGTGATTTCTCCAAGCTCTAAGTGATATCTTGTGTAAGCAGGCTGTAAAATCATTACGCCGTACTTTGTATCAAGTCTTTCCTTAACGGAATCAAGAGCTTTAACAGCAAGGCCTTCCTTTACGCCGATTCCTGCAAGTACGCAGAATCCCTGAGGCTCGATGAAGATCTGACCTTCTTCGCATTCCTTAGAACCAACCTTGTTTTCGTAAGCATCATAAGCTCTTACAAACCATTCACCGTCCCAACCTGCGGTTGTAACAGCTTCATACATTTTCTTTACTTCTGCGCGAGCGTATGCAGCTTCTTCGGGCTTACCCTTTAATTCATTTAAGCGGGCATATTCTTCACCATATTTAACAAACATTCCGCCGATGAATACAGATTCGGCAACGGGGCCTTCGCTGGGGCCAAAGCACTGGAAGGATTCGCCGGGATGCTCTGAGAAGCAGTTTAAGTTAAGGCAGTCATTCCAGTCCGCACGACCGATTAAAGGTAATTTGTGAGGACCTTTATGAGTTGCAATGTAATCAAATGATCTCTTTAAATGTTCAAGCAATGTGGTAGCAACTGTGAAGTCGTTATCATAAGGCACCATTTCATCAAGGATTGAAAGGTCGCCTGTTTCACGAATGTAAGCGTTGGTACCTGCAATGAGCCACAAAGGATCGTCGTTAAATCCTGAACCGATGTCAGCGTTACCCTTCTTTGTAAGGGGCTGATACTGGTGATATGCGGAACCGTCCACAAACTGAGTGGAGGCGATATCAATGATTCTTTCTCTTGCACGATCCGGAATCAAGTGTACAAATCCAAGTAAGTCCTGACATGAATCTCTAAAGCCCATTCCGCGGCCGATACCTGATTCATAGTAGGAAGCGGAACGTGACATGTTAAATGTAACCATGCACTGATACTGGTTCCAGATGTTAACCATACGGTTAAGCTTTTCGTTCTTTGATTCTATATGATAAATAGAAAGAAGCTTGTTCCAGTATTCCTTAAGTTCATTAAATGCCTTATCAACCTGAGCGTCTGTCTGATAGTGAGAAAGAAGCTCGTGTGCAGGCTTTTTGTTGATTACGCCGTAAGAAGAAAACTTTTCGTTCTCAGGGTTTTCAACATAACCAAGCACGAATACATAAGACTTTTCTTCGCCGGGTTCAAGAGATAAGTTAATCTGGTGAGAAGCGATGGGGCTCCAGCCTGAAGCCATTGTGGAGTGAAGCTTACCTTCTTTAATGGCATCGGGTGAGTCGGGACCGTTGTATGCACCAAGAAACTCGTCTCTGCTTGTTTCAAAAGCATCTACCTTAGCGTTTACGCTGTATACTGCGTAGTGATTACGACGTTCTCTGTATTCAGTCTTATGATAGATTGTTGAATCTTCAACTTCCACTTCACCTGTAGATAAGTTACGCTGGAAGTTCTTCATATCATCGTCTGCGTTCCAAAGACACCATTCAACGTAAGAGAAGAGTGAAAGCTCTTTCTTCTTGCTTGATTTGTTCCTGATTACAACACGATTGATTTCACAGTTATCGTTCATAGGTACAAAAGCCAAAACATCAGCTTCGATACCGTTCTTTTCACCGATAAAACGAGAGTAACCGATACCGTGACGGCACTCATAATCGTCAAGCTCGGTTCTTACGGGCTGCCAGCCGGGATTCCAGATGGTGTCACCGTCTTTTATGTAGTAGTACTTACCGTTGTTATCGTAAGGAACGTTATTGTAACGATATCTGGTAAGTCTTAAAAGCTTTGCATCCTTATAAAAGGAATAACCGCCGCAGGTATTGGATATAATGGAAAAGAAATCCTTACATCCAAGGTAGTTAATCCAAGGAAGCGGAGTCTTGGGGGTTGAGATGACATATTCTTTTGCTTCGTCATCAAAATAACCAAATTTCATAAGTTTCTCCTCTTAAAAAACGTGTTTACAGTTTAAGAAAACGATTAAGTAAAAAAGCGAATTACTTCTTATTATCGATAATTATATACATATATCCGTGTAAAATCAATAGAGAAACCACTATTGATTTTCCTTTATTTTTAATTTATACTCTTATTAGCGAAAACGTTTAAGGGGTGTTACATGGTTTCGATGAAAGACATAGCGGCAAAGTGTAATGTATCTGTCGCTACAGTTAGTAAAGCTTTGAACGATCAAAGCGACATAGGTGAAGAGACTAGAAAGCTTATCAAAAAAACGGCAAGAGAGATGGGATATTTTCCTAACTCTTTGGCGAGAGCTCTTCGCACAAACAAATCTTACAATATAGGCGTGCTCTTTGTGGATGAAGGTAGAAGCGGCCTTACCCACGATTACTTTTCCAGAGTGCTTGACAGTTTTAAAGAGGTTGTTGAAGACAACGGATACGACATTACCTTTATTAACTGTTCAAAGAAAAGACCTCAAAGAATGTCTTATTTAGAGCATTCAAGATACAGAGGCTTTGACGGAATCGTAATTGCGTGTATCGACTTTACAGATCCTGAAGTTTTGGAGCTTTCAAACGCCGACATCCCCCTTGTTACAATCGACTATATGTTTAACAACCGTTCAAGCGTAGTCTCAAATAACTACGGAAGCATGGCTACCTTGATGGAATATATTGTTAAAAACGGACACAAGAAAATTGCCTATGTATGCGGTGAAGATACTGCGGTTACAAGAAACCGTCTTGCTGCATATTATAAGGTTTTGGAAGATAACGGAATTGAGGTTCCGGATGATTATGTAATGCACGGCTCTTACAGAAGCACCAGTAAAAGCGAAGCATTTACGGATAAATTACTTGAAAGAAAAGATCGCCCCACATGTATTCTTTATCCCGATGATTACTCTGCAATGGGCGGCCTTAATTCTATTCACAAGCACGGCCTTAACGTGCCTGAAGATATTTCAATAGCAGGCTTTGACGGAATAAACATTGCTCACAAAATTGAGCCAAAGCTTACTACCATAAGACAGGACACAAAAGCCATCGGAGAGATGGCGGCTCTAAAGCTTTTAAGCTTAATGGAAAGGCCTAAGAGCACTGTTGAAGAACAGCTAATGGTGGACGGCACCTTGGAAGAAGGTAAGTCCGTTGCAAAGATATAGTGTGTTTTATTCACAGCAACTTCAATTTCATTCGTAATCCGTCTGCTTCGCAGATTTTCCCGCGCGATGCGCTACGATTACTCATGATATTGAAGTTCTTGCTTCGCAACTCGATTACAAATACAAATCTGCTTTTTTAAGCGAGCTTAAAAAGCTTATTTGTATTTGCAATCTGCTGTGAATAACAACGTTTTCTTTTTCATACTTTTTTCTCACACTGAAATGAGCCCATCAATCGATGGGCTCATTTCTTGAGGGGAGTATAATACCTGCTAAATTTGGGATAAATTTAATCTAGGTAATGGTTTGTGGAGAACAAACCTTCTACATAAGAATAATATAGTACCATGGTACTATATTTTCAATGTTGAGTTATACCAAAGAGAAGCAACTTAAATTGTGCAACTTGACAGAGAATCGCGAAAAAATTATTATTGCTGTATGAGAAAATATGAGTTGATTGCCCCTTGCCATTTTGGCTTGGAGAGTGTTTTAAAAAGAGAAATAATTGACCTTGGTTATGAGCCTTCAAACGTGACTGACGGTCGCGTTTCTTTTCTTGGTGATGAAGAGGCTGTAGCCAGAGCAAATATAGGACTTAGGACTGCTGAAAGAGTATTAATTAAAGTAGGTTCTTTTAAGGCAACCACTTACGACGAACTTTTCGAAGCCACAAAGGCTCTTCCCTGGGAAGATTATATTCCTAAGGATGCAAAGTTTAACGTGGTTAAGGCTGCGTCCATAAAGAGTAAGCTTTTTAGCCCTTCAGACATTCAGTCAATCATGAAAAAGGCCATGGTTGAAAGGCTTAAAAGCGTTTATAACATTAGTTGGTTTGAAGAAACCGGTGACACTTATTCAATAAGAGTTACCTTATTAAAAGATGAAGTTACCGTAGGCCTTGACACCACAGGGGTTAGTCTTCACAAAAGAGGATACAGAAAGCTTGTATCAAAGGCTCCCATTGCAGAAAACTTAGCAGCGGCGCTTTTAGACTTAACTCCCTGGAAGGGTGACAGAATTTTAGTGGATCCTTTCTGCGGAAGCGGTACTTTCCCTATTGAAGCCGCAATGAAGGCTTGCCATATGGCACCGGGGCTTAACAGAGATTTTTCTTCCATGGATATGGAAAATATCGTGACCCCAAAAGTATGGAAAGATGCTTTTGACGAAGCGAGAGAAGAAGTAGATTTAAATATTGAAACGGATATTCAAGGTTATGACCTTGATAAAAATATGGTGGATGTGGCAAGGGCGAACGCTAAGCTTGCGGGAGTGGATAAATTTATTCATTTTCAGCAGCGTGATGTTAAAGACTTAAGTCATCCAAAAAAATACGGATTTATCATCACTAACCCTCCCTACGGAGAAAGACTTGAAGAAAAAGAAGCACTTTACGCTTTATATTCAACTTTGGGAGAGCGCTTTAAGGCACTTGATGATTGGTCTATGTTTATCATCACTTCATATGAAGGCGTCGAAGATGCCATGAAGAAAAAGGCCGATAAGAATCGTAAGATATATAACGGCATGCTTAAAACTTACTTTTATTCATACATGGGTAAAAAGCCCGGAGCAAAATAAAAAATGGTAGAAACAGATTTTGGCTTTCGTGAAAAGTTAATGAAGGTTACTATGACCGTTTCAGTCATTACAGCCGTTGTGTGTATGGCTGTGATGCTTTCTTATGCTGCCACGAAAACCATAATCACCGTAGATGAAAATCCTGCGACTGTTGATGCGTCATTGGAAACCGAAAGAACCGGAGCCAGATGGACCATCGATTTTTCAAAACTTAACAAACCAAAGGAAGACACTCTCACGGTTTTTCTTCCTATGCATATAAATGTCATATTGTCCGATACGAACAATGAAAGTGATGTAAAGGTCGATTGCAGGTACGATACCAAGGAAGTGACTGTGACGGTCAAAAACGTTCGTGACTCTTTCTTTTTATCAAATCCCCCAAAAGGAAACTATAAATATATTGACAGCGTTGAAGGTGTGTCAGACGGCACAAAGACAATACTTACTTTTAAGTTAAACGAGTGCTGTGAATGCATTTCAAAGGCTTCCGAGAAAGGCCTTGAACTTAAAATGGTACCTGTGTCTGAAGAGACTCTTCCTATAGTAATGATCGATCCCGGACACGGGGGAGAGCAGGTGGGAGTAAAGGCCGGAGATATAAGCGAAAAAGATGTGGCCTTAAAGATAGCTTTAGAGGTTGAAAAGCTATGCGAAGATAAGCCGTACAAAGTGTTACTTACAAGAAGAGACGATGATACAATCTACACGCAGGGAAGAATATATGCAATTGAAAATACAGAGGCGAGCTTTTACGTAGGCATACATGTGGCTTCCAATATAACGGACACAAAGGCTTACGGAATGCAGGCCAGCTACAATCCCGATTTTTATCATAACGGGCTTGAAAACGTGGATTTTGCGGACAGGGTGTTAAGAGAGTGTGCAATAGCCGCAAGCGATAAAGCAAACGGGCTCTATCCCGCAAACGAAGATGAAATTATTTTAAAAGCGCTCAATATTCCCGCTACTATTTTTTATGCGGGACATTTAACCAATGAGGATGAAGCAAGGCTTCTTTCTTCGGAGGAATATTTACAAAGGATAGCAAAGGGCATTGTGAGCGCCCTTGATAAGACGATTCAATGAAAGTAATTTTTGCAACAGGCAACAAAGACAAAATGAAGGAAATAAGAGAGATCCTCTCAGGGATGGACTCTGTAAAGGATGTAGTTTCCATGAAGGAAGCGGGCCTAGATCCTGAAATAATCGAAAACGGATCTACCTTCGAAGAAAATGCTTTGATTAAAGCAAAGACAGTATTTATGGAAGCTAAAAGCAAAGGAATGACTGATATCTTAGTGCTTGCGGATGATTCGGGACTTTGTATAGATGCTTTAAACGGAGAGCCCGGTATCTATTCCGCAAGATACATGGGGAAAGATACTTCCTATAAAGAAAAGAATGCAAATCTTATTGAAAGAGTAAATAAAGCAAACACCACAAGAAGAGCGGAGTTTGTGTGCGCCATTGCAGCTATTTTCCCTGACGGAGAAAGCAGAGTGGTAAGAGGTACAATAGAGGGAGAAATCGCCGATAAAGAATACGGAGAAAACGGCTTTGGATTTGACCCTATTTTTTACGTTCCTTCATTAAAAAAGACAACGGCCCAGATTCCCCCTGAAGAAAAGCATGCGATAAGCCACAGAGGTAATGCTTTGAGGCTTATGAGAAAAGAGATTTTAGACTATGAAAGCCTTAATTGTTAGCGACACTCACGGAATGAACGATAACCTTATTAAGGTTATAAAGAAAGTGGGACCTGTAGACCTTTTGATTCACGCAGGTGATGCTCACGGAGCTGAAGACATTATGCGTGAAATGGCAGGGTGCGGTGTAAAGGTTGTGCTTGGAAACAATGATTTTAGCTACGACCTAAAATACGAAGAAGAATTTGATTTTGACGGATATCACGTTCTTTTAACCCACGGGCATAAGTACAGCGTATACTACGGAACCGACAGACTCTTTTATATAGGAAAAGAAAGAGGCGCGGATATCGTGATATACGGTCACACCCATGTGCCAAGCTTAGAATACGACAATGATTTTCATATGTGGTGTGTAAATCCCGGTTCTTTGAGCTTACCAAGGCAGGAAGGCAGAAAACCAAGCTATGCCATAATGGAAACAGACAGGCAGGGAGAAGTGCATTTTACGATTAATTACTTATAAAAAGAAATAAGAAAATCGGGAGATTTTTAGCGATAATAATTGTTTGAAAAAAACGTAAAGTTTCTGTTGACAGTTCAAAATCCTTATAGTACAATTCTACTTGCGTCACAAAGAGGCGTGGTCATGCCGGGGTGTGGCTCAGCTTGGCTAGAGCGCCTGGTTTGGGACCAGGAGGTCGCAGGTTCGAATCCTGTCACCCCGATTTTATATATATTTTTAGAAACTATCCGTGTCCGTAGCTCAGCTGGATAGAGCAACGGCCTTCTAAGCCGTGGGTCGGGGGTTCGAATCCCTTCGGGCACATACGCGGGTGTAGTTCAATGGTAGAACACCAGCCTTCCAAGCTGGATACGTGGGTTCGATTCCCATCACCCGCTCTTCCTTTGTAAAAAGGAAAGAAGCGCATCATGGTGGATATAGCGTAGTTGGTTAACGCGCCAGATTGTGGTTCTGGAGACCGAGGGTTCGAGTCCCTCTATCCACCCTTCCAAACGGGAAACTGTTGGAGTAACAAGCTTTGGGCTATCGCCAAGCGGTAAGGCACAGGACTTTGACTCCTGCATTCGGCAGTTCGAATCTGCCTAGCCCAGTTCGGATTCCTTTAAAAAATATATGTTATATGGGCTACTAGCTCAGGTGGTAGAGCACTTGACTTTTAATCAAGTTGTCGCGGGTTCGAGTCCCGCGTGGCTCATTCAAAAAACCTTCGTTTTTACGAAGGTTTTTTTGTGTCTTTCTTTATTAATAAAAAAAGGTTATAATATATTATTATTCAAACAGTCTATAATGCAAAACTTCTTTACGGAGAGAAGGCATATGATTAAGGATGTTTTATTGATTGTGCTTGCTATCGCAAGTCTTTCATTGCTTGTCTTATTCATTCTTACAAAGGTTAAGACAAACAAAATATTGAAAGAGCACAAGGCTTTATTGGATGAGGCAAAAACGGCGGGGGCCGAAGCTGTTAAAGAGGCCAGAGCCAAGACCGAATTTGTGGCCAATATGAGCCATGAGATTCGCACGCCCATGAACGCCATCTGCTGTGCGACAGAGCTTTTGCAAAAAGAGGAGCTTCCCCGCACATTAAGATCATATGTAGGCATTCTTAAAAGTTCTTCCGATTCCCTTTTGGAGATGGTTAACGACATATTGGACTTTTCCAAAATGGATGCGGGAAAGATGTCTTTAATAGAAGAGCAATACGATCTTCACTCTATCTTGGAAGACATTAAAAATATCATTTCGGTAAGGCTTACCGACAAACCCGTTGCTTTTACAATCGATATTGACCCCACACTTCCCAAAGCCATGATCGGCGACGAAGTAAGGATAAAGCAGATTTTAATTAATCTTTTAAATAACGCCGTAAAGTACACCACTAAGGGTGAAATCGCCCTTTCCATTTCTTATGAGCGTTTGTCAAAAGACACTATCGAACTTAAGTTAAAGGTTAAAGACACAGG
>JAILCK010000064.1 GCA_024680435.1 Lachnospiraceae bacterium | reverse complement strand
AAAAGTATTTGCTGCTGACCTTACCCTTGATCAGATAAGCGTAATCGTTAACTCTCGAGTAAAGATGGACCAGGCAGCTTCTTTCCTTGTGGACATCACGGA
Organism: Lachnospiraceae bacterium; assembly: GCA_024680435.1. GTDB lineage: Bacteria > Bacillota > Clostridia > Lachnospirales > Lachnospiraceae > UBA1258. The sequence goes on along the minus strand of JAILCK010000064.1, from coordinate 3,218 downwards.
TAAAACCATCCTTGCTCACAGAGATATGGCAAGAGTGTCCACAAAGTTAACTGATACAGACAGCGATAAGCTTATGGCTTCAATTGCAAAGAAAATAAATGCTCGTAACTATGCAACCATCACAACAAACGGATATGTTGTTGCTTTTAAAGCAATCGCCGGAACCGACTGGGTGCTTGTTTCTTATGTTCCTGAAAAGACGATTATGAGCAGCGTTAACAAGCTTGTATTTACTCTTGTTATAGTAGGTGTTGTTGCGATCGTTTTAATCATGTTAATAATTCAGTTCGTGGTTACAAAGGTTATAGCACCTCTTGCTTCGATAACAAAGGATATCGCAGCAATGTCTGAAGGTGACTTTACAATAGAGGTTAAGCAAGAAAGCAACGATGAAATCGGAACCATGGGAGGAAAGGTAAAAGAATTCGTTGAATCCATGAGAGGAATGCTTTCTTCAATCAATGAAGAGTCAAAGAAACTAAAAGAAGAATCCGATAGCTCCGACGAAGTATCAAAGAGCATGTACGAAGCTTCTCAGGCACAGTCGGAAGCTATGCAGAATCTTAACAATACGGTTGACCAGTTGGCTGTTGCGGTTAATGAAATCGCAGAAAATGCAACAACTCTTGCGATGGTTGTATCCGATACAAGAGACAATTCAAACCTTGCAAACGAAAGCATGAAGGAAGCCGTTGAAATCAGTAAGAAGGGCCGTAATGATATGGAACAGCTTGCTGTTGCAATGGAAGACATTAAGAATAGTAATAACGAGCTTGTTTCTTCTATCAACGACGTAGGTAAGGCTTCAGAAGAAATTACAAAGATTGTAGGACTTATCGCCGAAATCGCGGAAGAAACAAATCTGCTTTCATTGAATGCAAGTATCGAAGCTGCAAGAGCAGGAGAAACGGGTAAGGGATTTGCGGTAGTTGCAACTGAAATCGGTAAGCTTGCACAAAACTCAGCTCAAAGTGCAGAAAATATTTCAAGGCTTATCGATGATGTAAGAGCTGCCATTGACGCAGTTGTTGCTCAGGCCGAAAACAGCGCAAGAAATATTGAAAAGAACAGCGAACTTATCAATACAGCGGTTGAAACCTTTGGAACGATTTATGAAAATATTGAAACATCAAATGAAAAACTTGATTTGATGATAAAGGATGTACAGAAGGTAGACGACGTTGCTACAAACGTAGCGGCTATATCGGAAGAACAGGCTGCAAGTACAGATGAAATCTTAGAGACCAGCCGCCAGATGGTAGAGCAGGCTAAGGGCATTACAAGAAGCAGCCAGGACGTTGCCGACAACTCACACGAACTTGCAAAGACGTCAGAGACTTTAACATCTTACGTTCAGCAGTTTAAGATTTGATAAGGAGGCAGATTATGAGAAATTTTTTGAAAAGAACAGTAGTATTTATGCTGTGCTCTACAATGCTTGTCCTCTTACTTACGGGCTGCGGTTCAAGTAAGTCGGGTGGCGCTGTAAGCGGAAACGGCGTAAAGATATTAATGACCATTCATGATGATACAGATACGTTCCTTAATACGTTGATAGAAGCGATGCAGGCAAAGGCATCATCTTCCGGAGTAACCCTTGAAGTTGTTTCCTGCGGAGGTGACTCAACGGTACAAAGAGAGCAGATTGCAAAAGCTTCAAGCGGCGGATATGATGCGGTTATTTGCAGATTGGCAGATGCCACAACTATCTTACAGATGGAAATTGCTGCGGGAGATATGCCTATAGTATTTGTAAACAATGAGCCAAGTGCAGACTATTTAAAGGCGGATAAATTTATCTATGTAGGTTCCTTTGAGCAGGATGCGGGACGATATCAGGCCGAATACGTTTGGAACGGACTCGGAAAACCCTCATCACTTAACGTAATAATCATGGAAGGAATGAAAGGACATGCTGCCGTTCCTCAAAGAACAAATGCAGTTAAGTATTTCTTCCTTGATAACGGTGTTGATGCAAATATAGTATTTTGCGACCACGGTGATTGGTCTGACACAGTTGCTTACGATAAGCTTGAAATGTTTAAGATGACAAAGCAGCCCTTTGACTGCATTATCTGTAACAATGACCCTATGGCAATAGGAGCAATCAATTGGTTAAAGGATAACGGTTACGACACAAAGAAGGTGCTTGTGGCAGGAATTGATGCTACAGATAGCGGATGCGAAGCAATCAGAAGCGGAGATATGTTCATGACGGTTTTACAGGATACCGTAGGACAGGGCGAAGCTGCAATCGAGAGCGCGGTTACTTTAGCAAAGGGTAAATCAGTATCGACACTTTCAGGAGCTACAGAAGATTTAAAATATGTTTGGGTTCCCTTTGTACCCATTACACCTCAAAATATCGATCAGTATAAGTAATTAAACTAATTCCCGAGCTTAAGTGCTCGGGAATTTTTTTGCCTTCAAAGCCGTTAGGTGATAAGATAGAAGCGACTAAATCTATGAGGAAGAAACATGAATAAAAAGATTAACGCTTTCTTTAATGCATTATATTTGTTTTTATTAAAATACGGAGTATACATTGCGGCTTTAGCTGTCGTTTTATTAAATGTATCATTAATCTTTGATAACGTTTTGTGGGGCGATGAAGCTTTTTCCGGAAACGTTATAAGAGGTACCGATTATAAGGGCCTTTATGAAAGAGTCTATTATCTGGAGAATCACCCCATTTTATACTATGCATACCTTAAAATTTTCTATGAATTGTTCGGACAGGTGGCTTGGATCTATCACTTAGCGTCCGTTATTCCGTTCATAGTGGGAATCATCCTTTGCGTAACGGTTATAAAGAAACACCTTGGAAGCATCCCTTCTTATTTCTTTATCTTTATAACAGGATTGTCCGCTACTTGCGTAGAATATAACTTAGAAATCAGAATGTATGCTTTGTGCTTTGCGTTCATATTGATAGCGACTCTTTTTTCAATAAAAATATTTGAAAAAGAAAAGAAATCATACTGGGTGTGGCTTGTGATATTCTCCGTGCTTTCTGCTTACACTCATTATTACGGCCTTGTTACAAGCGGTATTTTGGTTTTTTCCGTTTCTTTAGTGTACTTTTTAAAGAACCGAGGAAAGACCTATCTTTACGGCATTATTTCAATTACTTCATACATAGTTTTGTATTTACCATGGCTTCCCATTTTCTTTATCCAGACAGGAAGAGTGAAGAATAACTGGTGGGCAGATAAACC
>JAILCK010000058.1 GCA_024680435.1 Lachnospiraceae bacterium | reverse complement strand
GTAAGTGCAATCACCGATACGTCACGGTTTCTTGAGTCAGCGCTTTCTTTAATGATTTTAAGAGTCTCGATTCCGTCAAGTTGCGGCATCATGTGGTCTAATAATATTAAATCAAAGCGCGTACTCTTACATTCTTCGATGGCCTTTTCTCCGCTTTCACACAAGGTGATTGATGCTTTTGTATCTTTTAAAAGGCCTTCCGCTATCATAAGGTTTACGCTTGAATCATCCACCACCAAAATCTTTGCATCGGGAATAATGAAGGCTCTATCAACAGGCGCCTCGGATTCTCTTAAGTGCTTAAAAGTTTCTTCGAAATTGCCTATAGGCTCCCAGTCAACAACCTTTTGCTCCAAAGAAAACTTAAATGTGGATCCCACGCCATAGGTGGATTCGGCTCTAAGTTCCGAGCCCATAAGATTTAAGACCTTCTTTGTAACGCTCATTCCAAGACCGATACCGCTTGAACTTTTCGCACTGTCTTCTTCGTAGGAAGAAACCGGGTCTAAAATCTTATCTAAATCTCTTTCCGACATTCCACGGCCTGTATCCGCTACCGTAAAGGTGGCTATTATACTTCCTTCTGTAGACTTAGAATAAGAAATCTTAAGCTCTACTTTTCCTTCGCTTGTAAACTTAATTCCGTTAGAAATTATGTTTAAAATACACTGTTTGATCCTTAAATCATCCCCCAAAAGTAAATGAGGCATTGTTTCATCGACAGTTACTTTAAAGACTATGCCTTTATCATTTGCTCTCTTTAATGACATGTTTATTATGTCGTTTATTAAAAGTGTAAGGTCATAGTTTTCAGGCTCTATTTCAAGTTTTCCCTTACTTAACTTAGAAATATCAAAGGCATCGTTTATAAACAAAAGAAGGGTCTTGCCGGCTCCCGCTATGTCTTTTGCGTAATCCCTGATTTTAGGGTCGGTAGATTCCCTTTGAATCATTTCGCAAAGGCCAAGCATTGCCGATAGCGGAGTCCTCATTTCATGAGACATGTTTGAAAAGAAATGTTTCTTTGCTTCGCTTGCTTCTTTTGCTATATCTATTGTCTTATCAAGGTCGTCACAGGCGCTTTGATAGCTTTCACATATTTTTTGAACATCTTTGTAGACATCAGAAAAAACTGTCTCTCCCGTATCTTCTATGGTTACATCTCTTTTTCCCTATAATACCTTTACAATCGCTTCACTTACCTTATTTACGCCGGTTAAAGCCATTCTTTGGATTAAGAAAATAAAGACAACGTATACAAAGAAAAGGCACAGGGCACTGATAATGTAAATTACTGACATCCTATCAAGGTGACCGCCGTTAGTCTTTAAAAGATAAACGATAAAAATAGCGATTATTCCTAAAATGGGCAATGAAACAAGAGCAGTGTATTTAAGATTTACACTCCTTTTGTGCTTTAAGTAAGCATCTTCCAAAAGGTCATCCCCGTCTAACGGCTTATCGTCATAAAGGTCTGCATCTTCTTCTGCTCTTTTAAGTCTTTCGTTTTGCCTTTTTATAATAGCGCTAAGTCTGTCTATTATTGCCTTTTCACTGCTCATTAATTAAACCTCGACAAGGCGATTATAACGGTTTTTAATTAACGAAAAAACAAAGCCCCTCTTCTTATTAGGCAAAGAGGGACTTTTAACATAAAAGGAGATTATTCTATTTTTCGTATAAGAATTCTTCGGGAAGGTTAACGTTAAAGTCTTTAGCAAGGCTTCTAAAGTTATCGGGAGTAATTGTCTGAAGTTTCTTAGGAGACATGGACAATACCTTCACCAATATTTCTGCTGCCTTTTCTGCGGTATGCATAAGGCCGAAAGTAATATCAAAATCCGGGCCTGCCGCAAACATTCCGTGGTGAGCCCAAACTGCAAGATCGTACTTTTCCATAAGCTTTGATGTAGCTACGGCAATATCTCTTCCGCCGGGAACCATCCATTCAACCACGCCGATACCGTCAGGGAACACTACAGGGCATTCTGTTGCCATTTCCCAAAGCTCTCTTGTAAATACCTTATCTTCCAAAGGAAGCACAAAGGTAAGAGCAATCATGTTTGTGGTGTGGGCATGATAGATAACTCTGTAATTTGGATTAATCTTAACCTTAACTTCATGATTCATTAAGTGGCT
>JAILCK010000035.1 GCA_024680435.1 Lachnospiraceae bacterium | reverse complement strand
CACGTAGTTGAAAAGAAGATTCCTTACATCGATGAAAAGGGCAATGAAATCAAGCCTGAAGAGCCTAACGGCTGTAAGTTTGAGCAGCTCATTCTTGATATGATTTACATGGCAGATACCTGCCTTCCTTTCGAAGTTGTACGAGAAAAGGAATTTGCTCCTATCAAGAATAAAACCGGTGTTGATTCCGTTGAATCCGCAAGAGAATTGTTACAAAAGAACGGCGTAACACTTTAAGATAAGCATTCACCGTATGTAAAGGAAACGCCAAAGTTTCTTTTACATGCGGTGTATTTTTATATAATGAGGAGGGTTTATGGGAAAATTCATTAAGGCGCTTTTATGCGCATCTTTACTTTTGTCTATGGTTTCTTTCTGCGGATGTGGAAAAGAACCTGCCAAAGCATCTACAGATTCTGTATCTTCAGTAAGCGTGGAAGAAAAGGTCGAGCAAACGGAAGAAGAAAGTGAGCCTTCTGTTTTAATCGAAGACTTCTATGATCCCGAAAAAGTCTATGTATTCCTAAATGAAACAGAAGAAGCAATTTTGGGCATAACAAAAGAATATCTTGTGGCATGCGGGAAACTGGACGCTTCCGACAAGCTTTTCTTTTCATCTACAAGCGATTTTCAAAATGCGGTAGGTCCCCAAATGAAGATTACAAATACCTGGGACTATCAGATGCTTACTTTCACTCTTAAAGACGGAAGCCTTGATAAAATCTTTGTTACCGATGTTGTAAGGTCAGGAAGCGAAAACGGTGAGAAACTTAAATCCGTTAAAGTCTGCGATATGGAAGAATATGTTAAGGCTATAGAAGAAATCGGTGATGAATACAACAGTATCGTGCCCTATTCCTTATGCAACACTCTTGATGCGCCCATTTCATATTTAAGGGCTTTAGATATGGCCGATGTGGTTTCTTTAATCGGTGATGCCGAAAAAACCGGAACTCTTACAAGAGACTCTGCGCTTATGGATTACATATACGCAAAGACACCTGATATAAACCTATATAAAAACCCGGAAGAAATGGTAGCTAATATATTCCCTTTTATTAGCACAGAAAACTTAAGGTGGGAAAAGACAGGCGAATTCGGCGGCTACGTGATAGTTGCGGATGAATCGGGAGAACAAGTATTAGAAGTAAAACTTTGCAGGAAAACGGCTGATGGCGACTACCTTTATACTATCGGCGCCGGTAATATGGCGCAGTACAGTGATAGACATGAGGCTATAGCTATTATAGACAGCGCTACACCTGAAAAATTAAAAGATGCCCTTCCTTTTTGTAACAGTGAGTTTCCCGATAAGCCTTACTATGTGGTTGATTCTTTAGAAGATCAAGGCGTAACCCTATACGGGCTTAATGAACACTCAGGCTACATCTTGCAGGTAGGGGATGAAATAATTCCTGTGTATGCTGAGTCCGGATTTGGTAGGGGCGTAGAGTTTCATGCTTCCGACTATGACAATGACGGTAACTTAGAATATGCATTTACATCTTGTAGCGGAAGCGGCACGGGATATTACACAGAGACACTTTTTATAGTTGATCTTGACGAAGAAAGGAAGGTCACCTGGTTTGAAAGTGCCATTGACATTAAAAGCGAAAATCCCTGCATTTACGACTGCGTAAAGTTTGATTATGACAAAGAAACAAGAATGCTTAACTACTATCTTTTGATAGGGGATGAGAAGAGTAGCGCCGGAAGCTTGGAGCTTAGCGAAGAGTTTGTGGGTGGAAGAGAAGTAACGGATATTTTTTACGGAGACCAATTCCATGTGACATTTGACAATAATAAGCTTGGCTTTGTTGCAAAAAGTGGAATTGTATTAAAAGGTCTATGGACCATGTATGCTAATTCTGTGGACATAGTAGCCGATTTAGACTATAAAGACGGCATGATAACTTATGGAAATGTGCGCCTTAAACCCGTGGAATATGAGCAATAACAATACTGTCCGCGATACGCACACACGAATCCGCGGTATACAATCAGCAAATCCCAAGAAGAGGCGATTTGTATAATCTTCGGTTAATTTTTCAACAAAACACTTCCCTTTTTGATACTTTGGTGCTAGTATAAAAGCATAGAAGATGTCCGCGAGAGAAAAACAAAAACAATTAAGAACAATAACATTTTTATTTTTCTTTGGAGGTGAATTGTATGAGTTGGATTGGATTCACAAGAACAAATGACGTCTACTTTGAAGAAAGAAACGATTACCTTCCCAGATGGGCTAAAGACGAAGCAGTTTACAATTGCGAAGGCTCATGGAG
>JAILCK010000057.1 GCA_024680435.1 Lachnospiraceae bacterium | reverse complement strand
AAAAAAGGAGGAAATATGTTAGACGAAAGATGGGTATTTTATGATAAGGTTAAGCCTGAAGATCAGGGAAACGGAGTGGTAAGAAGAGTGCTTGCTTACTCAAAGGACCTTATGTGCGTGGAGAATACGTTTGAAAAGGGCGCAGTGGGAGCGCTTCATCATCATCCTCATACACAGATTACATATATTGTAAGCGGTGAGTTTGAATTTGAAATTGACGGGGTGAAGAAAATAGTTAAGGCAGGCGATACAATGCTTAAGACTAACGACGTGGTGCATGGTTGTGTGTGCCTTGAAAAAGGAGTATTGCTTGATATCTTTAATCCCATGAGAGAAGACTTTGTATAGAATCCGGCCGGTCGAAAGACCGGCCTTTTTCTTTTGTATAATGTTGACAAATACCCCCAAGGGGTATAACATGACATTGCAAAGATACCCCTTGGGGGTATGCAAAGGAGACGAAAATGACTGATATAGATAAAAGCATGGAAGAATGCCCTTATTGTTCAGGAAAGAAAAAAGAAAGAGACGATAAGGAATATAAAGACCTTTACAATCGCTTAAAAAGGATTGAAGGCCAGGTCAGAGGTGTGGAAGGAATGCTTGAAAACGATGCATACTGCACCGATATTCTGATACAGGTTTCGGCTATCACTTCTGCCTTAAACAGCTTTAACAAGGCTCTTTTGGCAAACCACATGAAGACCTGTGTGGTTGAAAACATAAAGAACGGAAATGAAGAAGTGATAGATGAGCTTGTTTGCACCATGCAAAAGCTCATGAAGTAGGAGAAGCAATGGAACAATATAACGTAACGGGTATGAGCTGTGCCGCATGCCAGGCAAGAGTTGAGAAGGCCGTAAGCGAAGTTAAAGGCGTTGAAAGCTGTGCAGTTAGCTTACTCACAAACTCTATGGGCGTTGAAGGCTCGGCAAATCCCAAAGATATAATTGCGGCCGTAGAAAAGGCAGGTTACGGCGCATCAATAAAGAACAGTAACAGCGCAAAAGGGAAGGGAGCGGAAGATGATTCTTTAAAAGATACAGAGACTCCCAAAATGAAAAAAAGGCTTATAGCCTCTGTTATCATACTTATTCCTTTAATGTATGTATCAATGGGGCATATGCTGTTTAACTTTCCGCTTCCAAAGTTTTTAGACTCAAATCACGTAGCCTTGGGGCTTTACGAACTTTTGTTATCGGGCCTTGTGATGGTTATAAACCAAAAGTTTTTTATAAGCGGATTCAGGGGGCTTTTTAATAAAGCTCCAAACATGGATACTTTAGTGGCCCTTGGCTCTTCAGCCTCGTTTTTATATAGTGTTGTAGCATTATTTAAAATGACAAATGCCGTCCTTCTAAAGGACACTGAAATGGTCATGTATTACATGGATCAGTTCTATTTTGAAGCTGCGGCCATGATTTTAACTCTTATTACGGTTGGAAAAATGCTGGAAGCAAGGTCTAAAGGAAAGACCACAAGCGCCCTTAAAGGTCTTATGGATTTATCCCCAAAGACCGCAACTATCCTTAGAGATGGCAAAGAAACCACCGTTTCAATTGATGAAGTAAAGGTGGGGGACATATTTGTTGTCCGCCCCGGAGACAGCATTCCCGTAGACGGCGAGGTAATAAAAGGAGAAAGCGCCGTCAACGAATCTGCCCTAACGGGCGAAAGTGTTCCTGCAGAAAAAGAAACCGGAAGCCAAGTATATGCAGCTACCATCAACACCTCAGGTTACATGGAATGTAGGGCCCTAAAGGTGGGAGAAGACACCACACTTTCAGCCATAATCAAAATGGTAAGCGATGCGGCTGCCACAAAGGCTCCGATTGCAAAGGTCGCTGATAAGGTGTCAGGCGTGTTTGTGCCCGCGGTTATAGGCATATCGTTAATTACATTTGTTGTCTGGCTCCTTCTTGGAAAAGAAGTGGGCTATTCCCTTGCAAGAGCAGTGTCGGTACTTGTGATAAGCTGTCCCTGTGCTCTCGGCCTTGCCACTCCCGTAGCCATAATGGTTGGAAACGGAATGGGAGCAAAAACGGGAATCTTATTTAAAACGGCGGCCTCTTTGGAAGAAGCGGGAAAGACCGATATCATCGCCCTTGATAAAACAGGCACCATCACTTCAGGGGAGATGAAGGTAACGGATTTAATACCTGAAACGGATTTAACACAGGATGAACTTTTAACGGTTGCCTACGCTCTTGAAGAAAAGAGCGAGCACCCTATTTCTAAGGCTATTACGGAATATGCAAAGGAAAAAGAAACCGCCCTTAAAGAAACAAAAGATTTTGAAGTTCTTCCCGGAAACGGAATTAAAGGAAAAATAGGCGAAAGCCTCTATTATGCAGGTAATCTAAAGTATATTGAAGGAGTAACAGAAGCTCTAAACTCTGACTGTAAAGAAACTATCGACCGTTTGGCTAAAGAAGGAAAGACTCCCATACTTATTTCAAGCAAAGAAAAGCTCCTTGGAATAATTGCAGTTTCAGACGTTTTAAAGGATGACTCAAAGGAAGCCGTAAGTGAGCTTAAGCGCATGGGAATCCATACGGTTATGATAACGGGAGACAATGAAGTCACCGCAAATGCAATCGGCTCACAGGTAGGAGTGGATGAGATTGTGGCATCCGTGCATCCTAATGAAAAAGAAGCTGTCGTAAGAAAACTTATGGAGCATGGAAAGGTTACGATGGTTGGAGACGGCATTAACGATGCCCCGGCTCTTACCTCCGCAAATCTTGGAATTGCTATTGGGGCAGGCACCGATATTGCTATTGATGCTGCGGATGTAGTGCTTATGAAGAGTAGCTTAAAGGATGTGGCGGCAGCCATCAGAATCTCAAAGAAGACTCTTAGAAACATACATGAAAACCTCTTCTGGGCCTTCTTTTATAATGTCCTTGGCATTCCCCTAGCGGCAGGATGTTACGTAGCCCTTTTTGGATGGGAGCTAAATCCCATGATAGGAGCGGCGGCCATGGGGCTTTCAAGCTTTTGCGTGGTATCAAATGCTTTGAGGCTTAACTTTATTAAGCCCTATGACAATTCAAAAGACAAATCAAAAACCAATCGTGTGATAGGTAAATTAATTGATACAGAAACAAGAAAGGAAGAAACAGGAATGAAAATCAAAGTAAACGGAATGATGTGCGGACACTGCGAAATGCATGTAAAGAAAGCTCTAGAGGCTCTCGATGGAGTTAAGAGTGCTGTAGCTAACCATGAAGAAAACATGGTTACAATTGAAACTTCTAAGGATGTGGATGAAGCATTAATTAAGGCGGCTGTAGAAGAAGCAGGATACGAATACGCTGGAATTATGTAAACCGACAAGGGAGATATAAGCTTGAGCACTTGTTATCATTTTAATTTGGATATTCCGGATCCCGATGTGATTTTCCATGACGGATACTATTATCTAATCACCACCACCATGCACTTTTTCCCCGGTGCAGAAATACTTAGGTCAAGGGATTTAAAGAATTGGGAGCACTTTTCTTATGTCTTTGAAAAGTTAGAGGGCACCAAAGCCCAAAGGCTTGAAGGTGATGAATACATATACGGAAAAGGCATGTGGGCACCTTCTTTAAGGTTCTACGATGGTGTGTTTTATGTAGTGTTTTCTTCAAACGATTTAAAGAAGACCTTTCTTTATAGGTCAGATGACTTAAAAGGCCCTTGGAAAAGAAATGAAATCAAAGGCTTTTATCACGATTCATCCCTTTTGTTTGATG
>JAILCK010000019.1 GCA_024680435.1 Lachnospiraceae bacterium | reverse complement strand
ACTTTGGATGAAGCGGTTGAAGCTCTTACTTTTACAATCTACAAGACAGAGGATAGTAAGGAACTCATAGAGTGGATGAAAGAATACAATGAAACTCATGAGGATAAGGTTTCTTTTTACGGAATCGACATGCAATCGGTGGAAGGAAATGTAGAGTTTTTGTGTAATGTGTTTAAAAGCTATTCTTCATTAAGCGAGTTTAATGCGGATGAGTTTGCAAATGCCTTTACACCGGGTCCTGACGCTTCCCTTGAAACAATGACTACTTTAATCGTCGATGCAAGAAAAGAAATCGAAAATGACAGTGAAGCAATCATAAGAGACGCTTCAAAAGAAACCTATGATGAAATTCTTCACGCTTTAAGAGTGCTTGAACAGCACACAATTCTTGAGGATGCTTATAAAAACAATCCGGGCGAGTATTCTAACGTAAGAGATAATTTTATGGCAGAAAATGTCGAGTGGCTTTTAAAGAAAGAAGAAAAACTTGGAAGAAGCATGATTTTCGTAACAGGTCATAACGGCCACATCGGTAAGGTTTCTGAGTCAAGCTTTGTGCAAAAAGAAACCCTTGGAAGCCACTTAAATGATGAGTTTGGTGATGAATACTATGCCATCGGAACAGACTATTATCATACAAAGGCCAACATTTCATCAGCAGGAAGCGGAAAAAGAGGAAACCACAGCTTTACTTCAGGTGACCCCTTAGCTAAGCTTTCAAAGAATTTTGAAAATAATAGATACATGCTTCAGTTTAACGAAATAGATGAACAGGATGAAGTATGGAATGTAATAAATGCCCCCATGACAATGGGAACCTTGGGTGAAGGATACGGTATATTAATGCACATTATGAAAAATACCGTAAGAGTAAACATTATTCCCACTCAAAAATACGATGCAATGATATTTATTTATAACACAACACCTTTGGAACTTATTGAAAAGTAAACCCTCGTATATTAAAATGTAACAACGAGGATAATTATGCATAAAATATTAGTTGTAGAAGACGATCCCGGTATTTTTAAGGGAATCAAAGAAGCAGCCGAAGGCTGGAATTTAGAAATCAAAGGAATAGAAGATTTTAGAAACGTAATGGGAGAGTTTGCTCAGTTTGACCCGCACCTTGTGCTTATGGACATTTCACTTCCCGCATATGACGGGTATTACTGGTGCGCTCAGATACGTAAGCAGTCACATGTCCCCATTATATTTATTTCTTCCGCTTCCGAAAATATGAATATCATTATGGCCATGAATATGGGAGCCGATGACTTTATATCAAAGCCCTTTGACAGAACGGTTTTGGTGGCAAAGGTACAGGCACTTCTTAGAAGAACCTATGACTTTGCGGACAAATCGACAGTTATAGAGCATAAAGGCGCGATTTTAAACATCGGAGACAACAGCATTTCTTTTAACGAAGAAAAAGCTGAGCTTAGCGGTAATGAGTTTAAGATTATTCACACTCTTTTATTAAACAAGGGAAACATTGTAAGCCGTGAAAAGCTTATGGAAGTTTTGTGGGAAACAGACAGCTTTGTGGATGAAAATACGTTAACCGTAAATGTAAACAGATTAAGAAAGAAGCTTGATGCCTTAGGCCTTAAAGACTTTATTGCCACTAAATTCGGTGTCGGATACATAGTGGAGTAGCAAATGAAGACAATACTTAACGTTTTAAAAAGAGTAAAGGTCGGAGTAATTGCTTACTTTGTGGCTGTTGCAGTTTTCATCACGGTATTCTATTTGTCGGACATCCCCCTTAACCTGTTTTTTTACCCATGGTTACTTGCCACTTTCTTTTTGCTTGTGGCTTTTGTAAGAGAGTGCATTAAGACAAAAGAAAAGACATTAAGTTTAAAAAAACTTTCTTACATGACGCCTTCAGAAATCGTTGAAAGGCTTCCGAGGGATGCCACAGGGGCTGAAAAAGAATATCAAAACATAATAGAGAGCCTATTTAAGCAATTATCTCTAAAGATAGAAGAGTATGACACAAAGAACCATGAGCTTAGTAACTACTACGCCACTTGGGTGCATCAGGCTAAAACGCCTATAGCTTCCATGCGCTTACAGCTTCAGGGTAAAGATTCAAGCGAAGCAAGAGACTTGCTTAGGTACCTTCGAGACATAGAAGGCTATGTAGACATGGTTATGTCCTACATTCGCTTAAATTCAGAGCATACGGATTATATCATTAAAAAAGAAGACCTATCTGAAATCGTAAAAGAAAGCATTAAGAAGTTTAAGCTGGACTTTATAGCAAAGAAGCTTTCTTTAACAATCAACATGGATAAGGCTTTTGTCTATACGGATAAAAAGTGGATAAGCCTTGTTATAGAGCAGATTCTTTCAAACTCTTTAAAGTATACAAAGGCAGGCGGTGTGACAATTACTTATGATGAGAATTTCTCCACGCTTTCGATTAAAGACACCGGTATGGGAATAGATAAAGAAAACCTTCCAAGAATCTTTGAGCAAGGTTTTACAGGCTTTAACGGCAGAAGAGAAGCTCACTCAAGCGGAATTGGCTTATACATCGTAAAGAGCGTTTGTGACAGCTTAAATGTAAGCATAAGATGCGAGTCAACGCCCGGCGTTGGAACGGAAATGTTTCTTACATTTGCAAGTAAAGAAGAGGTTGTTGAATAATAAATTTAGGCCTTTTATTTTTGGAAAAAGCCCTTGCAAATTCTATTCACATAGGATAATATATACAAGTGCTTCGCATGAAGCGCTTGTACTTATGGCTGATTGGTCAAGCGGTTAAGACGCCGCCCTCTCACGGCGGAATCAGGGGTTCGATTCCCCTATCAGCTGCTAAAACCCTTGCAGATGCAAGGGTTTTTTTATGCTTTTGATTGACTCAATCATAAATATTATTTCATATACCTTGAGTGTATGCTATAATTTTTTTGAAAGTACCGAGAGAGAAGCAATGGTACTTACAAATGATAATAAACTACGGTGTAAATGCCAACAAAAAGTACAAGGATACTTTGTTTCGAAAGTTATTTGGAGAGGATAAAAAAGCAGCGCTAAGCCTCTACAATGCAATTAATGGCTCTGATTATACCAATGTAGATGATTTAGAGTTAGCAGATGCAAAACCTTAGAAGATTATTCCAAATTCGTTTCTTTGGTAAGGGAATATCAAAAGAGCGAAAGCTTTAGTGATGCAATTGACAATGCAGCAGATGACTGCATAAAGAACGGCGTTCTGAAAGAGTTTCTTTTGAAGCATCGAAGGGAGGTTAACAACATGACTTTAACAGAATTTGATGAAAAGAAATATGAGCAGGTTGTTAGAAGCGATGAAAGAGCATTTCTTGTGTTCGAGCTTGTTCAAGACGGTGACCTCACAATAGATAAAGGCGCTAAGAAACTGGGAATGTCCGTGTCTGATTTTAAACAGGCAATGAAGGACAATCGATTTAATATACCTGAGAAATAAGCAAAACTCTCTGCGATTGCAGAGAGTTTTTTATTCTTGACCTTCGCTCAATCCTGTGGGAAAATTAATTGCAAAGCGGTATTTTCTTTGCGGGAAGATACCGCTATTATTTATGAAGGAGTGTATTTCAATCATGGAAAAGTTCTTTAAACTAAAAGAGAACAACACCACTGTAAGGACTGAAATCATCGCAGGCCTTACAACGTTCATGACAATGGCTTACATTATCGCCCTTAATCCAAACCTTCTTACAGGCTTTGGAGCTGAAGGACAAGGCCTTTGGAATGGCGTATTCTTAGCTACCTGTATTGCTTCCGCAATAGGTACAATCTTTATGGGGTTAGTGGCCAACAAGCCCTTCGCTATGGCTCCCGGAATGGGACTTAACAGTTTCTTTGCCGTTGTTGTTGCAAACATTGTGGCAATCACAGGCATCACTTATCTTGAGTCTTTCAGAGCCGCATTATGCATCATCTTAATCGAAGGTATCGTGTTTATTATTCTTTCCGCATTTAATGTAAGAGAGAAAATCGTAAGCGCAATTCCCCTTCCCGTTAGACTCGGAATCGGACCTGCCATCGGTATGATGCTTATGAACATAGGCTTTGGCTCAAACGTAGGTATTTACGGAGAAAGCGGCACACCTTTCTTTGTTATGCGTGATTTCTTCGGTGCACTTACCGCTAAGTCTGCAAAAGACTCAATGGGCTCTGCTTTTGCTCCCATGGTGTTAACCGTAGTCACCATTTTCTTTGGCTTATTCTTAATCATTGCTTTAGAGCATAAGAAAGTTAAAGGATCAGTATTGTTTGGAATGCTTGGAGCCTCAATCCTTTACTGGGCAGGCGAAGCAGTATTTCTTAAGGTAAATCCTTTTGAAAGTCTTAAAACCGCTTCTTTCCTTCCTCCTTTTAAGGATATGGCAGAAAACACCTTGTTTAAGCTTAACTTCAAAGGCTTCTTTGAAATCGGCTGGGTGACAATAATTACCTTGGTAATCACCTTCTGTATCATCGATATGTTTGATACAATCGGAACCTTGGTTGGAACCGCAAGCCGTGCGGGAATGCTTGATAAAGAAGGAAACATGCCTAAGATGAAAGAAGCCCTTTTATCTGACGCTGTAGGTACCGTTGCAGGTTCACTTACAGGCACTTCAACAGTTACAACCTTCGTAGAATCAGCATCCGGTGTTGAAGCAGGGGGACGCACAGGCCTTACAGCCGTAACAACAGGTATTATGTTCTTACTTTGCATGTTTATTGCACCGATTGCCGGCATCATTCCTGCAGCCGCTACATCATCAGCATTAATCTATGTTGGATTCTTAATGCTTGGTAACTTAAAAGAAATCGACTTTAAGGACCCTTCACAGTTAATCCCCGTAGCAATAATGCTTATTGCAATGCCCATTTCAAGCTCCATCGGACACGGCATCGGCCTTGCACTTATTGCTTACTCATTCATTAAGCTCTTTACAGGAAAGGCAAAAGAAGTTTCAATTCTTACTTACCTTCTTTCAATCCTTTTCATAGTAAAGTTCTTTATTGCTTTATAAGATACAAAAAGGCTCCCGATTGTTTTGGGAGCCTTTATTTTTTTATTCCACTTCGAAAATCTTAGAATAGTTACCTTTCATATAAATTATTTCTATCATAAATGATAAAAAGAAACTATTAGAAAGCATCTTGAAGAACTCATCCACCTTGTTATAAAATAATTTTGATGTGTGACATAATTGTATGCACATATACGAATATTAAAGGAGAATCTTTATGAGAAAGTTTTCTGTTAAGACAGTCGTTGCAACCGGCATCGGCGCCGCTTTATTTTTTGTACTCGGTCGTTTTGTTGCAATTCCCAGCGGAATTCCCAACACAAACATTTCAATCCAGTACGGTGTACTTGCTTTCATTTCAGCGGTATTCGGACCTATAGCAGGCCTTCTTTCAGGTTTAATCGGTCACTTCTTCATCGACTTTAGCTTTGGCTGGGGCGTATGGTGGAGCTGGGTTATCGCATCCGCAGTATTTGGTTGCGCAATGGGCTTTGCCACAAAGAAGATGGATATTGAAGGCGGTGTGTTCACAGGAAAGAACATTGCAATCTTTAATATAGCTCAGGTTATTTCCCATATCATTGCATGGGTAGTAATCGCACCCACTCTTGATATTTTGATTTACAAAGAGCCCGCAAACAAAGTTTATATTCAGGGACTTACAGGTGCGGGTATAAACATTCTTGCGACAGCTATCGTGGGAACTTTATTGTGCGTAGCATATGCTGCAACAAAGCCTAAGAAGGATAGCTTACAAGAAGAAAATTAGAATTAAATCATGGCGGCGGGGTACTTCCCGCCGCATTTTAAAGGAGTAGTTTTCCTTGAGTAATATCATAGAATTTAAAGATTTCGGCTTTAAGTATGACGCGCAATCATCGCCGACCCTTTTTGATATCAATTTTTCAATCAAGAAGGGAGAGAAGGTTTTAATAGCAGGACCTTCCGGATGCGGTAAATCTACCTTAGTGCATTGCATGAACGGGCTTGTCCCTTTCTCCTACAGGGGAAAGATGACAGGGTCGCTTTCTTTGTTTGATAAAGAAACCCGTGATTTAAGTTTGTTTGAAATATCAAAGCATGTAGGCACGGTTTTACAGGATTCTGACGCCCAGTTTGTGGGACTTACCGTTGCGGAAGATATTGCTTTTGCCCTTGAAAACGATTGTATAAAAGAGCCAAGGCTTCATGAGAGAGTGTCGGAAGTGGCAAAGCTTGTAAACATTCAGGACTTTTTAGACCATGCTCCCTCACAATTATCGGGAGGCCAAAAGCAAAGAGTATCCCTTGGGGGAGTCTTGGTTGACGATGTTGATTTACTCATTTTTGATGAGCCCCTTGCTAACTTAGACCCTAAAACAGGAAAGCAGGCAATTGAACTTATTGACGAGCTTTCAAAAAAGACGGGAGTAGGGGTAATCATAGTTGAGCACAGGCTTGAAGACGTGCTTCACAGACACGTTGACAGAGTTGTGATTATGGATAAGGGCAGAATCGTCACAGACACCACTCCCGATGAGCTTGTAAGCTCAGACGTGCTTAATGAAAAGGGCGTAAGAGAACCTTTATATATTGCTGCCATGAAGTATGCAGGCATAAAGGTGACCCCAGATCTTCTTCCCGGAAGCATTGATACCGTTAAAATAGGTGACGAAGAATCAAGATTATTAAAGAATTGGTATGAACATGCGCCAAAAGAAACTATAGAAAATGATTCTGCTTACCTTCTGGATGTCAGAAACCTTTCTTTTTCATACGATGGTAAAAGAAAAGCCCTTGATAATATAAGCATAAAGGTAAAGGCAGGCGAGATGCTGGCAATTGTCGGCACAAACGGTGCCGGAAAATCCACATTTTCAAAGGTTCTTTGCGGTTTTGAAAAGAAGGATGAAGGAGATATTTTCTACGAAGGAAAAGACTTTTCTCTTTTATCCATAAAAGAAAGAGCTGATGAAATCGGGTATGTAATGCAAAATCCCAATCAGATGATTTCTAAGGTAATGATATTTGACGAAGTCGCTTTAGGCCTTAGAACAAGAGGCGTAGGCGAAGATGAAATAAAGGAAAGAGTGGAAGAAACTTTAAAAATCTGTGGACTTTGGCCCTTTAGAAACTGGCCTGTCGCAGCCCTTAGTTACGGCCAAAAGAAGCGTGTCACCATAGCTTCAATTATGGTGTTAAAGCCAAAGGTCATTATTTTAGACGAGCCTACAGCAGGGCAGGATTATCGCCACTATACAGAAATCATGGAGTTTTTATCAAGCTTAAACAAGCTTGGCATTACCGTAATAATGATTACCCACGATATGCACCTTATGCTTGAATATGCAAACAGAAGCGTTGCTTTTTCAAAGGGACGCATCATAAAAGACGATGAGTGCGCTAAAGTCTTAACGGACAAAGAAACCATAGATGAAGCAAGTTTAAAAGAGACTTCTCTTTACGAACTTTGTAAAAAAGCAGGCATTGAAGATGCCACGGATTTTGTAAGAAGATTCATTGCCTATGAAAGAGAGGTGGTTAGAAAATGACAAACCTCTTTAACTACATAGACAGAAAATCAAAAGTTCATGATCTTACAGGTGCCACAAAATTTGTTTGCCTCTTACTTTGGAGCTTTGCCGCAATGTATACCTATGACACAAGGTTTCTTTTGGCGCTTACTGTTTTAAGCTTAATATTGTTTCCGCTTTCTAAAATAAGGGTCAAAGATGTATCCTTCATGCTTGGTTTTACTGCAGTTTTTATGATTTTAAACAATGTGCTTGTGTATCTTTTCTCTCCTCAACACGGAACTGAAATTTACGGCACCTGCACATATTTGTTTGGACTTACGGGAAGATACGCCCCCACAAAGGAACAGCTTTTTTATCACTTAAATTACTTCCTTAAGTATTTGGCATCGATTCCTGTGGTTATTTTGTTTGTAAGCACCACAAATCCAAGTGAGTTTGCTGCTTCATTAAATAAGCTTGGAGTAAAGTATTCAATCGCTTATTCTGTAGCTTTAGCCTTAAGATATATTCCGGACGTTCAAAAGGAATACGATGAAATATCAAAGGCTCAGCAGGCAAGAGGCATTGAAATGAGCAAGAAGGCTACCTTAATAAACAGAATTAAGAGTGCGGCCGCCATTTTGATACCCTTAATACTTACAAGCATGGACAGAGTGGAAATCGTATCAAATGCCATGGAGCTTAGAGGCTTTGGCAAAAACAAAAAGCGCACTTGGTATATGGGAAGGCCCTTTAAGGCTTCGGATGTTTGTGCCATGGTATTTTGTGTTTTGCTTGTGGTGATAGCGGCATTATTAAATATTATTAATAAGAGTAGATTCTATAATCCTTTTGTTTAGAGGTTGATTATGTTTAAAAGTATTGATGAAACGGATAAATTTTCATACACAGACTGTGTAATTTCGGACGTTGAAAAAGCAGAAGACGGCCTTATTGTTAATGTAGAAGCTTTGATTGTAAAAGAAAACAATTCCCAAAATTCAAACTTTACGGAAAGCTTTGCAGGCCCTTCTAAAATAAAATTTGTGGATGGAAAGCTTAATGATATTGTTAAGGTGGGATTTAAGTATTACAACGCCGATTCTGTTTTAATAAAAGAAGTTCCCGATGAACCTGTGGTTAAAGTAGAATGGGAAAGCCTACTTAAAACAATACCCGGAAATTATCTTCCGGGCATAGAAAAGAAAGAAAACACTTATATCTGTGAAGTGGAAATGAGTGAAGAGGATGGCACTCAAGGAAACAGCTACTTATTATCCATAGAGGCTACAAGTGTGATAGTAACCTGGGATAAGTATTTAAACAGGGTGAGCAGATAGTCTACTTTTCGTAGGATTTAAGCCTAAAAGGTCTTCTTGCAAACACTATGAAGGTGCCTGAAAGAATTAGTGGAAGTGCAAAGCTTATAAGCCTGCATAACACAATGGCACTTCCGATTAAACCGGTTGAAAACACCTTTTTAAACAAAAGACCGAAGCCTCCTTCCATAGCCCCCGAGCTTCCGGGAAGAGGAATACATGATACGGAAGTAAACAAAAGTCCCTGAAGGCTCATCATTTCAAAGAAGCTTCTTTCATTTAAGTTAAAGCTTCTGTAACAAAAGTATGTTATTGAGTGATA
The DNA here is from genome assembly GCA_024680435.1 of Lachnospiraceae bacterium. Taxonomy (GTDB): domain Bacteria; phylum Bacillota; class Clostridia; order Lachnospirales; family Lachnospiraceae; genus UBA1258. Next base: position 11,837 of record JAILCK010000019.1, on the reverse strand, counting down.
GGCCACGAATTGAATTAAGGATATTAGGATAATTTTTGCAAGCACAAGCTTATTCTTTTTTAAGCGTTTGGCACTTACTCTGTATTCCGCAAAAGTTTTTAAGATTTTAATTTTGGTATCTTTTTTCTTTGAGAATAAAGATACCGTTTTTATTATTATTGAAGCGATTACCTTAACCGCCTTTTTTGAAAACATGATAAGGAGTAAACTTGTAAGAAGTAAAAAGTTAAGGGAAAAACCTAAGATAAGCACCCATCCTATGTTTAAGCCTTCAAAGAGTTTAAGGGGTGATACCAAAGAAACTATAAGGCCTAGGGTGGCTATTGATATAGAAGCCACTTCATATCCTATAAGCTCAAGGAAAAGTGAGAATGAAGCATGGGATACTTTAATTTTATCCTTGTGCATGGCATAGATTTGAGCGGGTTGCCCACCTGATGCGGAGGGCGTTACGGAGCTAAAGAAAAATCCCGTATAAGCGTATTTAAGCGCACTAATAATACCTGTTTTATAGCCTGAAAGATTAAGGCCGATTCTTATGTTTAAGGCTTCACCCAAAGAAAACATAAGCATGCAAAAAACAGCCGGAATTAAAAACAAGGGATTTATGCTTTTAAGAACCGACAACACCATATTAAGGCCAAATTCTTTTGACAATACATAAAGGGTAAGGCTTGCTACGCTTACCATTAAAAGTACACCTATGTATACTGATTTTTTGTTACAAGGTTTCAAGTTTTATTTATCTCCTAAGTTAATGACAAAAGCTTTAGGCCGCCAGGTAATCTACGGGATTTGGGCTTTCAAAGCCCTCTGAAAGCTTTTTCATGTTTTCTTTGATTTCATCTATCTTTTTTCTGTTTTGAATAAACTTAATTAAGTCTGATACAAGAAAGTTTTCTTTGTTATTAACCACAACGCCCAGTCCCATTTTTGCTATAAAGTCAGAGTTTCCAAGCTCTTGCTCAAGGGTTGGCTCGATAACAAAGAGAGGAGTACGGGCTTTGATTGCTTCAAATGTAGTGATGCCTCCGGGTTTAGTGATTATAACGTCAGATTCCTTTAAATAAGCGCTTACGTTATCTGTAAAGCCTACGGCTTTTATGTTTTTATAGTTTTCTTTTATTTCTTGCTTTAATTCTTCATTCTTCCCGCAAATGATGGTGGTGTTTATGCCGGTTTCTTTGTTTAAAGCTGAAAGAATCGTTTCTTTATAAGGAATTAAGCCAAGGCCTCCTCCCATAATCAAAACTTTTGTACCCGATTTTTTGCTTTTACTCTTTTTTGCAAATGAATTTGATACGGGAATACCGCATACATGAATGTGTCTGTGGTTAATGCCGTTTAAAATAAGCTCTGACTTACAAACAGTGTCTCCTACAAAGTATTTGTCCACGCTTTTTGATATCCAGTCTTTGTGTATGGTGATATCGGTGATGTACACATAGAAAGGTATGTTTACGTTTTCTTTTTCTTTATAGGAAGAATAGTATTGAACGCACATAGGAAGATCCGCAACCACAAGGTCCGGATTGTAAGTTTTTAAAAGCTTTCTTATGTGAGTGTGGATAACGTGCTTAAAGGGGATACAGTCTAAGTGATTTGAAAACCTGGCAAGCTTGTTATAGGCATCCCGAAACTTAAAAACGCAAAGTTCAAAACCTTTGTAAATTGCCTTTGAAAGTCTTGGAAAGCAAAAGCTTAAAAAGTCAACAACCGTTACGTTTGCATCGGGATATTTAGAGATAATTTCCTCTTTGATGGCTTCGGCACACTTAATATGCCCCATTCCAAAGCGGCCTGTAAGTATTAATATGTTCATTTTCACCCTCATAGTATCATTCTTTTTCTTATCAAGTATGTTACTTTAGATTGGTAAAGAAAATGCGTATATAAATCTAAAGAAAACATAAAGATTTTTAAAATGACTAAAGAAATACTAAAGCAATTTAATAAATCTTTCCATCTTTTTTTGTTACAAATAAGGCCAAACTCCTTACATTTTTGTCACATTTATAAGAAAAAGGGGTTGAAAAAAATAAAGAAGGGTGTTATTCTTTATCCGTAATATGTAGAAAGTAAGTGAGCTTTGAGGAGCTCACATTTTTTATGCCAATAAATGCTCGGAGGTAGAATATGTCCAAAAGAGAGACTTATGAAGCAAAGGCTACCGAAATGTTAGAGCCCATATGCAGGGAAAAGGGCGTAGAGATTTATGACGTTGAATATGTGCAGGAAGCGGGCGAGTGGTATTTAAGAGCATATATTGATAAAGAAGGCGGCGTCACCATTGACGATTGCGAAGCGGTAAGCAGAGCAATGTCCGATGCCCTTGATGCCAATGACTTTATCGAGGATGCTTACTATTTGGAGGTTTCAAGTCCCGGACTTGGAAGAACCCTTAAAAAGGATACTCACTTACAAAAGAGTATCGGAGAGACGGTTGAGTTAAAAACATTCAAACCGATTGATAAAAGAAAAGAATTCACCGGCATATTGAAAGGATTTACACAGTCCTCAATTACCGTTGAAATAGATGGAAAAGACACAGAATTTTTAAGAAATGAAGTAGCGCTTATAAAATTAGCTCTTGATTTTTGATGAAAGGAAAATAAGAAGATGAACAAGGAATTAATGGAGGCGTTGGATTTACTGGAGAAGGAGAAGCAGATTAGCCGTGACGTATTGTTTGATGCAATCGAGAATTCGCTTATCACAGCATGCAAGAACCACTTTGGAAAGTCTGATAACGTTAAGGTTGAAATCAACCGTGAGACCTGCGATTTCGTTTGTTATGCAGAAAAGGAAGTAGTAGAGGAAGTTGAGGATCCCATCTTACAGATCTCTTTGGAGGATGCCAAGAAGATAAAGGCAAAGTACAAAGTAGGCGACATTGTAAGAGTTGATATTAAGTCTAAGGAGTTTGGACGTATTGCGGCTCAGAACGCAAGAAACGTTATTACTCAGAAGATCAGAGAAGAAGAAAGAAGCGTTGTTTACAACATTTACTATGAAAAGGAAAAAGACCTTGTAACAGGTATTGTTCAAAGATATGTAGGAAACAACATTTCAATAGACCTTGGTAAGGCTGATGCCATTCTTACAGAAAGCGAACAGGTTAAGACCGAAGTATTTAAGCCCACTGAAAGAATCAAACTTTACATTTTGGAAGTAAAGAATACATCAAAAGGACCCAGAATCCTTGTAAGCCGTACACATCCCGAACTTGTTAAGAGATTGTTTGAATCGGAAGTTACGGAAATCAAGGACGGAACAGTTGAAATCATGAGCATTGCAAGAGAAGCAGGCTCACGTACAAAGATTGCCGTTTGGTCAAACAACCCTAACGTAGACGCTGTAGGCGCATGTGTAGGTATGAACGGAGCAAGAGTAAATGCTATCGTTGAAGAATTAAGAGGTGAAAAGATTGACGTTGTTAACTGGGATGAAAACCCCGGTAACTTCATACAGAATGCTTTGTCACCGGCAAAGATTGTTAACGTATTTGCAGATCCCGATGAAAAGACTGCAAAGGTTGTAGTGCCCGATTATCAGTTGTCACTTGCAATCGGTAAGGAAGGACAGAATGCACGTCTTGCAGCAAGACTCACAGGCTACAAGATTGATATCAAGTCTGAGACTCAGGCTAAGGATGCATACGGATTCCGTCTTGAAGACTACTTTGACGGCGACGAAAGCTACGAAGAGTACGATGATGAAGCCTACGAAGATGAAGTGGCTGAAGAAATAACTGATGATGTAGATGTAAACGAAGAGGAAGTTTAAGAATGGATAAAAAAACACCTTTAAGGCAATGCGTAGGCTGTGGAAAGCAAAGTGATAAACGTGATATGATTCGCGTGGTACGTACGCCCGAAGGGGACATTACCTTGGACTTCAAAGGTAAATTAAACGGAAGAGGTGCTTACCTTTGTAAAAACCCTGAATGCCTTGTAAAGGCCGGTAAAAACAAAGGGCTTGAACGCGCCTTAAAAGTGAGTATCCGTGAAGAAATAATCGAAAAGATAAAAGAGGAGCTTTAATTTGCAAAATAACAAAGTTTTATCGATGCTTGGGCTTTCCATGAAAGCAGGCAAGGTAAAGAGTGGCGCATTTGCCGCGACGGATGCGATAAAGAGTGCCAAGGCATGGCTTGTGCTTATTGCCAAGGATGCATCCCAAAACACAAAAAAAGAATTTTCCGATATGTGTACGTTTTACGAAGTACCCTTTGAGGAATACAGCACAAAAGAAGATTTGGGGCGCGCAATAGGAAAAGAAGAGCGTTCGGTGGTGGCCGTGTGCGACGAAGGATTTGCAAAAGCTCTTACTAAGAATCTACGGGAACTCGATTAGGCGGAAAGGTGAGTGATAGAATGAAAGTACATGAAATAGCAAAAGAACTTGATGTTCAAAGCAAAGATATAATTGCTTTTTTAAACGAAAAAGGAATAGAGGTTAAGGCGGCACAAAGCACGTTGGACGATGATGCTTTAGGCTTGGTGCGTAAGAAATTCGGCAAGAAAGAAGAGCCCGAAAAGAAAGCCGCTCCGGAAAAGAAGGAAGCACCTCAGGCTGAAAAGAAGGATTCTTCAAATCAGGATGCGCCTAAGAAAAAGAAAATTATTTTCGTAAACAATCCTCACAATTCCAAGATGCCCGGTCAGCCTCAGGGTCAAAACCGTGCATTTAACAACAATCAGTCAAGACCTCAGAATAATCAAAGACCTCAGGGTGCAAAGCCCCAGGGTCAGGGTCAGCATACAATTTCCGGTAACGCTTATACACATAACATCATTAAGCCTCGTCCGGAAGCTTTAAACAGAAAGCACCCCGATGTCGAAGAAGTTGCTCCCGTAAAGGAACAGCCCGCAGCACCTTCAAAGAATGTTTCTGTTGTTATTGAAGAGGCTCCCAAGAAAGAATATGTTCAAAAGAATGTAAACAAGGAAAGAACCTTTAATAAAGATGAAAGAAGACCTCAGGGCGATAGAAATGCTCAGAGAGGAGACTTTAATAAGGGCGCAAGACCTCATGGTGACAGACCTTTTAACAAGAGCGACAGACCCTTTAACAAAGACGGCGCTCGTCAGGGATTTAATAAAGACGGTCAGAAGCCTTCATTTGACAGACCTTCGCGTCCCGGCCAGGGAAGACCTTCGGCAGGCGGTTTCGCTGCTCCCGACATTTCTTCAAAGCCTTCAAACGACAGAAGAGACAATAAGTCAAAGAACAACAAAAACTTTGATCCCACAAGGGACGGTGCAAAGAATACAGGTCGTCGTAATCAGGACAAAGACTTTAATAAAAACAAAAACTTCATGATGGAAGATGATGAAGAGACCCTTGCAATGAAGAGAAAGAAGGGTAAATTCATTAAGCCCGAAGCTAAGCCCGTGGTTGAAGAAGAAGTAATCAAAGTTATTACTTTGGATGATACAGTAACCATTAAAGAGCTTGCCGAAAAGATGAAGATTCAGCCCGCAGCAATTGTTAAGAAGCTCTTCCTTCAGGGTCAGATTGTAACCGTTAACCAGGAAATCACCTTTGAAGAAGCTGAAAACATTGCAATCGATTATGATATCATTTGCGAAAAGGCTGTTAAGGTAGACGTAATCGAAGAACTCCTTAAAGAGGATGAAGAAGACGAAAAAGATTTGGTTGAAAGACCCCCTGTTGTTTGCGTAATGGGTCACGTTGACCATGGTAAGACATCACTTCTTGATGCCATCAGAAAGACAAGAGTAACAGATAAAGAAGCAGGCGGTATCACACAGGCTATCGGTGCATATACCGTTCATGTTAAGGATAGAGACATTACCTTCCTTGATACACCCGGACACGAAGCATTTACCGCTATGCGTATGCGTGGTGCCAACTCAACAGATATCGCAGTACTCGTTGTTGCTGCCGATGACGGTGTAATGCCTCAGACAATTGAAGCTATCAACCATGCAAAGGCTGCAGGTGTTGAAATCATCGTAGCCATCAACAAGATTGATAAGCCCGGTGCAAACCCCGACAGAGTTAAGCAGGAACTTACAGAGCATGAAATTATAGCCACAGACTGGGGCGGAAGCACAGAATTTGTTAATATCTCAGCTAAGCGCGGAGACGGTATAGACGATCTTCTTGAAACCATTTTGCTTACAGCGGATGTGCTTGAATTAAAGGCTAATCCCAAGCGTAAAGCAAGAGGTCTTGTTATCGAAGCTGAGCTTGATAAGGGAAGAGGCCCTGTTGCAACTGTTTTGGTACAAAAAGGTACTTTGAAGGTCGGAGATTTCGTATCAGCCGGTGCTTGCCACGGTAAAGTCCGTGCAATGATCAATGACAGCGGTAAGAACGTTAAGAGTGCTGGCCCTTCAATTCCTGTTGAAATTTTGGGTCTTAACGACGTTCCCAATGCCGGTGAAGTGCTTATTGCTCATGATTCCGATAAGACAGCCAAGTCTTATGCAGAGACATTCATCGCTCAGAACAAAGAAAAGAAACTTGAAGAAATCAAGTCAAGAATGTCTCTTGACGATCTCTTTAACAAGATTCAGGAAGGTAACCTTAAGGAATTAAATGTTATCGTTAAGGCTGACGTTCAGGGTTCTGTTGAAGCGGTTAAACAGTCACTTGTTAAGCTTTCAAATGAAGAAGTATTGGTTAAGTGTATCCACGACGGTGTCGGTGCCATCAATGAATCTGACGTTTCACTTGCCGGTGCTTCCAATGCAATCATCATCGGATTTAACGTAAAGGTTGACGCTAATGCCAAGGCAACCGCTGAATCCGAAGGCGTTGATATCAGACTTTACAAGGTAATTTACCAGGCTATCGAAGATATCGAAGCTGCCATGAAGGGCATGCTTGATCCTGTATACGAAGAAAAAGTTATCGGTCATGCCGAAATCCGTCAGATATTTAAGGCTTCCGCAATCGGTAACATTGCAGGTTCTTACATCCTTGATGGTCAGTTTACAAAGAACTGTAAGGTACGTATCAGCCGTGAAGGCGAAGTAATCTACGAAGGAACCCTTGCTTCCCTTAAGAGATTTAAGGATGACGTTAAGGAAGTTAAGGCAGGCTTTGAATGCGGTCTTGTATTTGACGGCTTTGATAAGTTTGCAGAACTTGATACCGTTGAAGCATACACAATGGTAGAGGTTCCCAGATAGATCGGAGAACACTATGAGAAAAAACAGTATTAAAAACATCCGTATAAATGAGGAAGTGTACAGAGAATTGGCTCAGATAATACGAGGAGACATTAAGGATCCTCGTATAAGCCCTCTTACAAGCGTTGTCGCGGTTGAAGTTGCGCCCGATTTAAAGACCTGCAAAGCTTACATTTCTGTTTTGGGTGACAATGAAGCAATAAAGTCAACCTATCAGGGATTAAAAAGTGCAGAAGGCTTTATAAGAAGAGAACTTGCAAGAAGAATCAACCTTCGCAACACTCCCAGTATCACTTTTGTAATGGATAATTCAATTGAGTATGGCGTTAACATGTCAAAGCTCATAGATGATGTAAATAAGGGTAATACTATTGATTAACGGAATTATTAATGTATACAAGCAAAAAGGATATACTTCTTTCGACGTTGTAGCCATTATGCGTGGTATTTTAGGGCAGAAGAAAATCGGTCACACCGGAACCTTGGACCCCGACGCCGAAGGAGTGCTTCCTGTTTGCGCAGGTAATGCAACAAAATTATGCGACATGCTTACAGACAAAAGTAAAGAGTATGTCGCTACTTTTGTGCTTGGGAAAAAAACCGACACCTTAGACATTTCGGGAAAGGTTTTAGGGGAAAGAAAGCCAACGGTTTCGATAGAGGATTTAAAGGCTTCAATCGATTCTTTTGTAGGAGGATATGAGCAGCTTCCGCCTATGTATTCTGCAAAGAAAATTAACGGGAAAAAGCTCTACGAACTTGCAAGAGATGGTAAAGAAGTAGAAAGAAAGCCCGTTTTTGTTGAAATTATCGGCATAGAAACCATGGATATTTCTTATCCTTATGTTACAATGAAAGTGTCTTGCTCAAAGGGCACCTATATTCGAAGTCTTTGCGAAGACATTGGAACTAAGTGCGGAGAGTTAGCCTGCATGACAAGCCTTAAAAGAACGAGAGTTGGAAACTTTACAATAGATAAGGCTCTTACTCTTGATGAAATCACGGCTTTAAGAGATGAGGGAGAGCTTTTAAAAGCAGTGACTCCTACAGATTTTGCCTTTCTTGATAAAAAAGAGGCAAAGATAGATTCTAAATTTAGAAAATTACTTGATAACGGAAATAAATTAAGCCCCGAAATGCTTGACTGTAAAGAAGTATCGGACGGGGAAATTATAAGAGTATACAATGATGACAATGTTTTTGTGGGATTGTATACATACGAAGATTCTTTAAAAATCTTCAAACCTTTTAAAATGTTTATCGGAGATTAGATGGAAATTATAGATGGCTTAAGTGAAATAGCATATGAAGGTGATACAAGAATTGCCATCGGAAAGTTTGACGGAATACATGCGGGGCATCAGATGCTCATTAAAGAAATGACGCGTCACAACGATGATTTAAAGTCTGTTGTTTTTACCTTTTCTTTAGCATCCGAAAACTTTTTAAATAAGTGCGAGCGTATTTATTCTGAAGAAAAAAGACGTGAAGTATTTAAGTCTTTAGGCGTTGATTATCTTGTTGAATATGATTTAAATGATGTTACCGCAAGATGTGAGCCAGAAGAGTTTGCACGCGTGGTTTTAAAAGAACGGCTTCATGCAAAAGAGATTTATTGCGGTCCCGATTTATCCTTTGGATATAAAGGGCGCGGAAGTGTTTCTCTTTTAAAGAGCCTTGAAAAAGAATTGAATATTAAGACAATTGTTTTTGAAAAGAAAAAGTATCTTGGCGAAGACATTTCTTCCACCCGCATAAGGGAGGCCATTAAGGCGGGGGATTTAAAGGCTGCCGAGAATATGTTGAGAGGATAAAATAGAATGGATTTTGCGATTGTATTGAGTTTGCTTGGTGGGCTCGGTTTGTTTCTTTACGGCATGCGAGTGATGAGCGACAGTATTGAAGCCTACGCAGGCGCAAGGTTAAGAAGTATCCTTGAAAGGCTCACCACAAACAGGTTTATGGGTATTTTCGTCGGCTTGTTCTTTACGGCCGTCATCCAATCGTCATCGGCTTGTACGGTAATGGTTGTCAGTTTCGTTAACTCGGGACTTATGAATCTTTATCAGGCTGCGGGTGTTATCTTTGGTTCCAATATCGGTACCACGGTTACTGCGTTGCTTGTTTCTTTTAAGTTAGAAAAGGTTGCTCCCCTTATTCTGTTTGCGGGTGTTGCAATCGTTATGTTCTGTAAAAAATCCAGCATTAAGAAATTTGCGGAAATCATCATCGGATTCGGTATTTTGTTTATGGGCTTAAGCGCTATGTCAGCTGCTATGGGCTTTATGAGAGAATCTCCGGAAGTTATGCATGTATTTTCATCAATAAAGAATCCTTTGTTTGCGGTTATTTTAGGCCTTGTTATAACAGCGGTTGTGCAAAGCTCATCGGTTGTGGTTTCAATCATGGTATTACTTGCAAATCAAGGTCTTATAGGATTGGATATGTGTATGTACATAACACTTGGTTCAAACATCGGTGCATGTACTTCGGCACTTTTGGCTTCTTTTAACGGTAAGAAAGATGCAAAGAGAGCGGCACTCATCCATTTATTGTTTAACATTATCGGTACACTTTTTATGTACGTAACCTTTGCCTTCGACGTAGACGGATTTGTACGTGTAATGAGCAAGATAGCAGGAAACGATGCGGGACGTATCGTGGCTGTTTCTCACTTATCAATAAAGGTGATGCAGGTTATCTTAATGACACCCTTTATCGGACCTATTGTTAAACTCACCACACGCATTATTCCCGGTGAAGACGAAAAGGTCGGATACAGAGAAAACTTCAAGCTTCAATACATTGGTGATAACGTAGTGCTTAACCCCGCAACAGCTGTTGTCGAAGTTATAAACGAAGTAGACCGTATGGCAAGTTTAGCAGGTGAAAACTTAAACCGCGCCATGAATGCTTTGATTACACTCGATCAGGATGATATTGATGAAGTTTATAAGGTAGAAGAAAACATTAACTTCCTTAACCACTCAATCACCAACTACCTTGTAAAGATCAACCAGACCACACTTCCTATCGAAGACTTAAAATCAATCGGCGGTCTTTTCCATGTTGTTAATGATATAGAAAGAATCGGTGACCATGCGGAGAACGTTGCGGATGCGGCAAGAACCAGAATAGAAACGGGAGTTACGATTTCTAAGGAAGCTCAGGCAGAGCTTGGCTGCATGCTTGATATGGTAAACGAAATCTTTAGATTATCCACTCAGATGTTTAAAACCGGTCTTGATACCAATCTTGACAGGATTGTTGATTTGGAAGCTAAGATTGATGATAAAGAGAGAGAGCTTCAGCAAAACCATGTGGACAGACTTACAAGAAACGAATGTACGCCTGAAGCCGGCATGATTTTCTCGGATATAGTTTCAGGCTTAGAAAGAGTTGCGGACCATTCGACAAACATTGCTTTCTCGGTTTTACATGATAATAAGTAAGAGAATGGCGCATGCTTTGCATGCGCCGTTTTTGTAATAGAGTTGTTTAGTTTTTTTTAATGGGAGTTTGATACGATTTTATAGGAATTTATTTCGGAGTAGGAGAAAAGATGGAGAATTCAAAACCCGGGAAAACTGACATTAAAATACTGTATTACTTTTGCGTTCTCTTTTTATGCGTAATAGTCTTGCTTGAGCAGTTTAACGTAAATAAAGTAAGTACTGTGCCGATAAATAAACCAATCAATTTTTCAAGCAACTGGCAGAGGGTTTATAGTGAAGACGAAAAAGCCCCCATTGAAATTCCTTGTAAGGTAACCGATGTTAAAAAGGGCGAGAGAGTTGTTATTGAAACCAGGATTCCCAGTTTTGTGATTGATTCTACATATATCTACATCCGATCTTCCCAGCAGGAAGTTTTTTTCTACGTGGACGGAAAACTAAGGAAAAAGTACGATCTTTCCGATGAGAGCCTTTTCGGAAATGCCACAGCAAGTGCCTTTGTTCTTTGCCCTATGGAAAGAGGAGACAGGGGTAAAACCTTAAGAGTTGAATTGTCTTCCCCCACGGCCTTCTACGGCACTATTAATCCCATATACTACGGTGATGAATTTAATATTTGGTATCAGATAACCCATAAGAACATGTTCGAAGCTTTTGTGGGCGTATTTATGTTGCTTATAGGTATTGTTGTGGTGTTAGTGGGCGTATTCCTTTATAACAGGTATAAGGCAAATCATGCCCTTGAATTTATGGGCTGGATTTTATTTGAAATAGGAATTTTAGTGATTTCCGAATCCCAAATAAGGCAACTTTTTGCAAAGAACATATCGGCTCTTGGGGTAAATTCATATTTTACCCTTCCATTAATCCTGACTGCCATCATTTTCTTTTCGGATGAAATAACCGGTAAGCGATATCACAAAGCCTATAAGATTATGTCCATATGTTCGCTTTTACTTTTATTCTTTATCCCTGCGGTTGTCTTTTCCGGAATAATGGAAATGCTTAACACTCTATGGCTTGTTTTGATTACGGCGGTTGCGTACTTAATCATTACGGGAATTAACATGTATAAGGATGCAAAGGCAGGGCTTTTAACCAATTACTATATGGTAATTCTTGGTATTGTTGGTGGGTTAGTGGGCGTATTCCTTTATAACAGGTATAAGGCAAATCATGCCCTTGAATTTATGGGCTGGATTTTATTTGAAATAGG